>CAXGRW010000041.1:0-16387 GCA_964012125.1 uncultured Rhodopirellula sp. | reverse complement strand
GGGCAGGCAGTGAAGCGTGTTGTGCGACTTCGTTTTGGTCCTAATAACGCGGTATCGCTTTTGTTGGGTATACATGCGCCCAAGGATCGTCACGGCCCCTTTCCGGTGATCGTTCACAATAGCCATGGAACTTTCGATGTCGAAGATCAGATCGTGGCGGATCTCGTGGGTCGTGGCTATATGCTTGTTAGCTACCAACGAACGGACCTGCATCCAGATTGGGGGAAGGATCCTGATGCCAAGAAGCGGCAAGATCGCGGCGACGCGCGGCGGGCCTATCCCGATCATGACTGGGGCTGCCTTCGAGTCTGGGCTTGGGGCGGCAGTGTGACAATCAACTGGCTGTCCACTCTGCCTGAAGTCGACATGACGAAAATTGTATGCACGGGCCACTCAAGGGGCGGACAAACGGCGGCATTGATGGGAATGCTGGACGAGCGGGTGGCGGTGGTGGCTCCGAATGCAGGTGGTTCAATCACGACTGGCTGTCACCGATTTGGAAATAAGACTCGGCTTATCAAAGACAAGATGAACAGCACCAATGCCTACTGGTTTCACCCCAACCTGATTCCGTTTGGTGATCACGAGACGCGTCTGCCGTTTGACCTTCACTTCATCAAGGCTTCAGTTGCACCGCGTGCCTGGTTCAATGCGAACGGTCTGACCGACAAACTCAACGTCGAGGGCAGCATGGTCTCTTGGCGGGCCGCGCGCGAGGTCTACGACTGGCTGGGAGTGAAGGAACGCTGTGCCCAATGGTACCGTGACGGCGGTCACGACCAGGGATTACAGGACTGGAAGGCACTGGCCGACTTTGCCGACTTTATCTTTTTTAAGACACCACTCCCGAATGAAAAGATGTTCTATCAGGAACCGTGGCCCGACATGCCACTCCACTACTCTTGGAAAGCCCCACGCTAATGAGCTTCTCTAGAGTCTCACTCAGGACGCGTCTTATTGAAGTGGGCTCAGACGCCCTTGGCAACGATCACAGCTAATGTCGATTAAAAAAGCTAGGGTCACTCTTCGCCGCTGCGAGATGCGAGTGACGCAATTGGTAATTATCCTCTTTCCGATGCTGTTCATTGGCATGAAGAGTGTAATTGGAAGGTGGCAGGTGCCACTCTCATTGCAGAGTGGGTGGTTGGTTTTTAAATAACGCGGAACCGGTGCCTGAGACCTCTGTGGCATGACTTGCCAAGTGCTACGTTTTTTCGGTTCTTCTTCTGAACGCTCGAAGGTGGGGCAGGCCAAAGCCTAAGGCTATCATGATGAGGAGCGCGATGTTGAGGTAAATCTAAGCAAGTCCCCGGATGCCCGGTTCTAGAACCGATTCGTCGGGTTCACTGGGCTTGTAATTCAATGGCACATTTTTTTGTGTGGAGTGTTTCAGCACACGACCAGTGAGTGTTTCGATATTAATCCCCTCGGCAAAGAAGCTTGAAGTGCGTTCGTTGGGGAATGTTATTCCTTCAACATTTAGCGTGTACTCAACATTGATTTGTTGTTTGGCTTAGTTGTAAGGTACCCTCTCGGCTTCTGGAGCGGCAAATACTTGGATGCTGGATGTGGGGGCGGATCGTGTGATCGTTCCCAGCGTGGTTTCGCACGAATAGGAACCTGGCGAGCGGGCAGCCAAGAAGAATTCTGCTCCCAATAGCATGAGCCCACGGACGGTAATTCCGAGTAAGGCAGACACGGCAGTGTGTTTTGCTTGCATGTTGACGGGCGGTGCCTGGTTCGTTTCGACGGCGTCGCGTTGGGAAGACGCGGCAGATGGCGCTGGGGCAGGCGGCGCTGGGGCAGGCGGCGCTGAGGCAGGCGGCGCTGGGGCAGGCGGCGCTGAGGCAGACGGCGCTGAGGCAAGAAAACAGAAATTCGCTGCAGGCTGTGCCGCAGGAGAAGCGGGCGCGTTATGAAACAGTGCTGTTTCCTCAATGACTTCAGCGGGTTGTGCCTTAGGATTGATTTTCAGCGTCGTGCTGTATTTTGGACAGCGGCTCATTTTCCCAATGTGGTCTTCTCGTGGGTCGAGTGTCTTCTCACAAGCGCACCTGAATTTCCAGCTCAGGTTGCCTTACGATCAATTTTCCCGAACACTCGTTTCTCCCAAGCGAGGGATAGCAGGATCGCCCGTCTCAACGTTTTAAACATTCAGCTCATCGCGCCTCGTCCGGAGTAGGGAAACGTAACAAAACCCAAAGAGGAGAAGTGGTTCAAGACGCTTTGTTCGGTTCCCAAACTGATGCGTTCTGGGAGGCGTAAAAGAGGATGGCGTCTTGGTCGAGCAAATGTAGTGGGGTTGCCTCTATGCGGCAGTCATGTTCCGCAGAAGGTCCGGTAGTTGGCAGTGAAGTCGGTGGAAGCTGGCAACGCATAGCGAGCGAACTTGGGGTTCTCGGCGTACGGATCGTGAAGTGCTTGTAGAAGATCCTTAAAGGGGGTTAGGTTGCCATCATCCGACGCTGCCGCTAACGCTTCTTCAACGAGGTGGTTACGGGGGAGGTAGATTGGGTTAGTGGCACGCAATTCTTCCGCAATCTTCTTGCTTGGGGTGTTGTTCAATAACTCACTCCAGCGTTCTATGAAAACATCCAGCACGGCTGGCTGGCAAATGAGTGACCGAAGATTGTTTGGGTTCCCGTCTGCCACGTCGGCCAGATAGCGCCAACTGAGTGTGTAGTCAACGTTATGGTTCGCCAGCATTTCGAACCAGTCGTCAATCAGCTTACGTTCTGCGGCATCGGTGTGGTCAGTGTCGGTGACGCTTTTACCGGATGTTAGTCCCAGTTTTCTTCGAGCACCGTTGTACCAGTGGGTCTGGAATTTTGTCATGAAGGTATCAAGGATCGCGGTAGCCTCGGCAATCGCTTGATCGCTGTCTTGATGTCCGAGAATTGGCAAAAGTGTCTCCGCGAATCTCGCTAGATTCCATAATGCAATCGTGGGCTGGTTGCCGTAGGCATAACGACCCGCATGATCGATGGAACTGAAAACGGTGTCAGCATCGTACGCTTCCATGAAAGCGCACGGACCATAATCGATGGTTTCACCCGATATCGCCATATTGTCGGTATTCATGACTCCATGAATGAAGCCGACCAGCATCCAACGTGCGATCAATTCGGCCTGTTTCTCGACCACCATTTCTAGCAGCGACAAGTAACGGTTTTGGGCTTCTGAGGCATCGGGGTAGTGGCGTTGGATGACGTAATCCGCAAGTGCGCGCACCGACTCAACTTGGCCACGAGCAGCGAAGTACTGGAATGTTCCGACGCGAATGTGGCTGGAAGCAATTCGAGTGAGCACAGCACCGGGAAGTTGACTTTCTCGCATTACAGAATCGCCTGTCGCAACGGCGGCGAGGGCTCGAGTGGTTGGGATACCCAGCGCGTGCATCGCTTCCCCAACAATATATTCCCTTAGCACCGGGCCGACTGCGGCTTTTCCATCGCCTCCGCGCGAAAAGGGGGTGATTCCCGAGCCTTTCAGCGCAACGTCACGGCGTTTGCCATTCTGATCGAGTACTTCACCGAGCAGCAGTGCGCGGCCGTCGCCTAGTTGGGGAACGAAATTGCCGAATTGGTGGCCTGCGTAGGCCTGAGCGATAGGTCGGGCATCCCGCGGCAAGGTGGTACCAGAAAAGAGTTGCGGAAGAACTTCCGGGGTTAACTGTGCGCAATCGAACCCTAGTTCGTTGGCCAGTGCTGTGTTGAAATGCAACAACGACGGGTGAGCAACGGGAGCGGGCTCAACGGCTACGAAAAACCCCGGTAACTGTTCAGCGTAACTGTGCTCGAGATTTAGCGAAAAATCCATGGAGGAGTCTTTCATGGATGGAGTCCTGATTTACAGATTGAAGAGCTGGATCACCCAAAACAAACTGGGTTTTTTCCGAGCTCGAGGCTCATTTTTATGATGTATGGCATAATTAACAGCCCGTCCTCGTTTGAAATCCCTTGAATAGGAAGAGATGGTCTTTAGAGTGCCGTGTTCCGAACGATTTTTCTTGGAGTAAACAGTACAGGTTGGGCATTTCCACTCATTGAAACACTTCGGTGATTTGGATTCTGACCCGCATGCAACGGGTGAGAGGAACCCGAGACGTTGAAACATTGGATAAGTAGTTGTGCCCCCCGCAGGAGCTTAGCTGGCGTTGGAAACACCGGGTGCGTATTCACAACTTCCTTGCCGTATTCCGTCCGCCACAGGGTACACGGAGTCAGCGAAATGCGAAACTACTAACGCTGACCTCTGTATCAGCGTGTGAAGTTAATGCCTGCCTGCACGGCGATCGGCGCAGATGGAAGACATGTTTTGTATTTGTCGAGCGTTTGCTTGCTGAGATGCGTGAGAGCTAGTCGCTTTTTTCAACGGTCAGGGAATTCCACTCACGCTTGTGAAAGTGTTTCAGAATATCAATCGCGCTGTCGCCGTTTCGTCGAGTTTGTGCGGGGTCAGCCCCAGCTTTGGTCAATTCCAACATCATCTCGTCGGCATTGAAGGTTGCCGCGAGATGCAGTGGGGTAAGTCCATGCACTCGGTCCCGGATATTAGGGTTTGCTTTCAATTCCAGTAAGGTTTTCAAAGCCACAAGGTTTCCCGTTCGAATCGCATAATGCAAAGGAGACTGCCCAAAGTTGTCCAGGCTATCCGTTGGAATCCCCGCATTGATAAGAACTGTCAGGGTTGAAACGACATCGTCGTCTGGCCGGGGAATGGACATGGCTTGTGCGGCCATGTGAAGTGCATTTCTACCGTCGGGTCGCACCATGGTGATTAGCTCTTCCCCACTTTTTCCAGCGACGTAATCTTGTACACGCGCAACTTGAGCATGATGACTCATCCATAGTAGCCGAATGTCACGTTGGCTCTCGATCCATCCGATCACAAGTGACCCGAGCACGAGTACGGTGACACCGATGGTAAAAGCCCGACTTTTGACCAGTCCACGAATCTCTGACCATTCATCTTTGAACGAAAGGCTATACGTTCGGCCAGACAGCAGTCGCCCCAGCGGTGTTGCGCGGCATGTGAAGTGGTACAGCAAAACGCAGATGACCAAGGATGCGATTAAACAGATCCAGAAGCAGAGGAAGGCAGAATCAATCCGGTCCCGAAGGAAACTTGCTAAGGCAAGCTGGATTGGGAAATGAGCGAGGTAAACAAAGTAGGAAGAGTCAGCTGCGTATCGACCTAAGGCTGAGGGCTGGTTGCAATAGGTGCGAAATATGAGGACGAACCCGGAAATGGCACTCCAAGTGCAAAAGGCACGCAGGAAGCACATGGCAAACCATTCTGGCGAAGCGTTGAGCGTGCTGAAGTTAAATGGGTTTTGGAAGAGTGGAACGGTACCAATCAAATTTGCATTGCCTTCGACGCCAAGATACAGCGACCAATCTTGCAGCATTAGTTCCGGCGGTGAAGTAAGCGTCACTTTGTCGATCAGAGGAATCAACAACACCAACGCAACGGCAAATGGAACCGCATAGTATTTGAAATTCCTCGCAAGTTCGTCGAGCACAATCGGCTTCGAGTTAAGAAGGACGCCGACGAAAAAGAAGATCGCATAATAAGTCAGTACGTCGAGCGAAGTCCCAACTCGCGGCACATCGGCCCACGGAGGACTGAAGGTAAGAACTGCGAAGGTCGGAATGACAAGCAGCATTATTCCCCACGGTTTGCCTAGCAGATTCAAAAGGGTCGCTGTAAATGGAACGCGTACATCCAGTTTCTCGATGCACCAAGAAGCGATCAGGTAGATCGCGATGAAATAGCAAAGTACGTGCAGAAACCAGAAATGCCAAAACCAGTTGCCCACCGGACCACCCATCCGGATGATGTAACTCGGATCAAGGAACATCTCGATATACTTTGAGGAGATTGATTGTTGAGACCCCTCGATGTCGAGCCACGTGAGAGCGGCGACCCATGGCATCAAGAATGTGACGCAAAGAACGAAGGGAATCAGGATTCTTTGCAACCGATTCTTCGCATAACTCGCCTTGCCACGGCGGCAGCAGACTAGCGCGGAAAAAAAACCGGCGACCAGAAAGAATAGCTCCATTCTGAAGACATGGATCATTTCCATGATGTAATGCAACGCCGCCGAGGGTTGGTCGTGAATTCGCAGCGGGTCGAATGCCCACATCTCAAACACTACCGCCGCGTGTAGGACCAATCCAAGAAACATGGCAACGGCTCGCAGCGAGTCCATGTAGTAAAGACGATTTTCAGAGGATGACGCCACCAGGATGACCTTCTACGCTTGGTTTTTGAAAAGAACGCTTCTGCCTGCACTGATTCCGGCTGGCCGCGGTTGTAGACGCTCCGCAATTTACAATGCGAGAAAAGAGAACGCACCACCCGGTAAAAAAAACGGCAACAATACAGCAGGGGGGTGCTGCACGTTGCTGCCGGGTGTCTGGCGATGGAAATGTGGACCAGGGGACCCGTCTACGTTGAGCGAGCCGTTCATGAATCACACGGGCAATGCCTGCCGCCGATAAGGATTGACGCAGTCTATAACGCGTTAAAACCGGCTTTTTCGGGTGTTGGCGTGCATTTGACGAGCTGTTTACTCAGTCACTCAGCGCCGGGAACCGTCTCAGGTTGAGTACCCCATGAATAAGTTTTCGTTTTTTGCACTTTTCAGTAGGGATACTTCTTCTCGATTTCGCACTGAACAGCGAGCGAGATACTAGGAACTCTGCTGTTGGCCAACCACCTGCTCGGTGTGCGGCGTATTCGCGTTTTTTGGGACGTGCTGTTGTTTTAGTTTGTTGATATGTGCCGTCCCCCGAATGATGAACCGTTGAATTTGTCCCCGTGATCTCGCTCTATCAAATTTCCGACCGCAGCTCATGCGAGCCGAAAGCAGCTTTTCAATATCCGTGCTCACTACCTCGAAGCCGACCGTTCCGCGAGGGCAGTTCGGAACCTCTTGTTGAAACAAGAAATCGGTTTTGGGATGTAAAAGCGCGGCGAGTTGGACCACCAACAGCGAACATTCTAAAGGAATGCAAATGACGATCGAGAACAACTCGCGCACACAACGATATCACGACCTTGATTTCGTGCGGGCAACAGCGATGTTGCTGGGCTTGCTTTTGCACGTTTGCATCTTTTTTATGCCGTCACACAAGTATTTTTGGGGGACGGGTGAGTACTTTGGTGATGTTCTTGACTTGCAGTTCCTGAATTTTATCCACCTGTTTCGGATGCAACTCTTTTTCTTCATGGCTGGTTTCTTTGCGGAACTTGTCATTGATCGCAAGGGATTTCATCACCTTGTCAACGACCGCCTAAAGCGCATTGTGCTTCCATTCGTCATTGGCCTTGTCCTGTTAATGCCTTTGCACATCCTGTTGGTTGGCAAGGGCGGCTACTATGCGACAACGATGGATGGGCTCACGTTGATGGAAAAACTTAAGTCGATCATGTTTTTCGGGGTATTGGACCCGGACGTTTCTTTGCAGGATGGGTTGATACATCTCTGGTTCATTTTTTATCTGATCATTTTTTACGTGGTGCACTTGAGCCTGCGACCATTGATTCGTTTTTCGCTGATGAAGAAGTTGTGCAACTGGCAGTCGCTTATCGAGTTTGCTATCAGCCACAGGTGGGGCTTTCTTCTTTTGGGGGTACTCACCTTCCCGCTGCAATACCTGCTCAAAAGCGCATTTCTTCCTCCTTCGGGGTTCAATGTCCCGATTGTAGACCTCGCTTTGTATTTTGTTTTCTACCTATTTGGCGTTGCGTTTTATCGCCAGCGATATTTGCTTGCGAAATTGGGCGACAACGCTTGGTACTACTTGGCTTTTTCGGTTCCGTTTTTCATTCTGATCGATGAGCCCACCGAACGGCTTGATCAGTCCGCTTCGGTCGTTAGCAGCATTACGACATGGACTTTCATTGACCTTAAGGCTTCTTCGTTTGCGTCACCCGCCGTCTGGTATGAGGGGATATTCCACAACGGATATCATAAAGTGCTGATTGTTTTGAGTCGTTCGATGCTGTGCTGGAGTATGTGTTTCGCATTCATTGGTCTCACACATCGCTATCTGTCTCAACCGCGAAAGTCAATTCGTTACCTCGCGGACTCAGCATATTGGGTGTACTGGGTGCACTTACCGATCACGTTCAAGCTTTCTTATATGGCACAAAGTGTCGAAGGTTTGAACGCACTGACCAAGAGTTATATTGTGCTTGTCTTTAGCAGCCTGCTTATCTTTGCAAGCTATCACTGGGGCGTGCGCTACACCTGGCTGGGCGACTATTTCATGGGCTGTCGAAAATCCAAGACCGACCCCAACGAATTGCAATTCAAGTTTCCAGCGTTTTGTAAAAAGGTGATGGTCCCAGCAGTATCAATTGGTTTGCTCATTTTTTGCTTCGGTTCTTTGCTTCAGTACAACAGCGAGTTTCAGCGGCCACAGGTGCTTGTCGAGGCGTATGTTGCGCGGCAACAGAGCACTTTGGACGCAGTGGATTCTATCGATGGAATCAGTGACCGGTATGGCAATACTCCGTTGCATGCAGCAGCAAAAATGCCAGAAGGTAAGCGAAGGTATGACACCATGCCTGTCTTGCTTAGTAAGTGTTCGAACCCAAACATTCAAAACGATTTTGGGCGTACCGCTTTGTTCACAGCAGTGAAAAGTGGCAACACGGGCGATATCGAACAACTGCTGGAGGCAGGAGCTGACATTAATATTGGTGATCGATACGGACACACACCGGCCCACGCCGCGGCGATTCTGGCCGGAGATCGGAATGAAGAGACTTCGGACTCCTACTTTGCGATTTTGCAGATATTGATTCAAAACGGTGCTGATCTGAGTGCCACTGATTATCGGGATCGGACCGTACAGGATTGTCTGCAGGCGTTTAGCGGGCGGGAGCTTGAGCCGGCGTTATCGTCAGAATCAGCAGATTCCGTCAGTCAGCTGTGAACGTATGGCGTTCACCACTATCAAGATGAGGCATTGCCTGTGCCGAGCAACGCCCGGTTGTGACTGGCTCTCATGGTCGAGCGGAGGGGATTTGTCGCGGCACTTGCAATAAGGATAGAAATGTGAAATCGAATTTATCTGTGACTATGCTAGGTGTACAAGAATCAATGAATCGTGCTTGAGGTCGGGGCGACCGTCGCGAGTTCACCGACCCATTATCCTCCGTATCTAGACCAGCTAGCCATGCCTAAGTGCACGAATTGCAGCAAATCGATTTCTGAGAGCCAGCGTTTTTGCCCGCACTGTGGTACGGCCAACTCCTTGGCGGGCGGCGGCAAGGTGACCCCGCCGGCGACGGAGATGCTGCCGAATTCGGGGGCGAAACCCAAACGTGCTGGTTCAGAAAAACCAAGGCAAGCAAAAGCCTCTGGGAACCTGTCGCGTAAATCCAGTCTTACAGGTTCCTCCAGCGATGTGACCAGCGATTCCGTTCCCTGTCGTTTCCCTCCGGGAACAATGCTCGACGATCGTTTTCGGATTGTTGGTCCGATTGGCCGCGGTGGGATGGGGGAAGTCTATCGTGCGGACGATCTGAAACTTGGGCAGTCAGTGGCCCTCAAGTTTCTTCCGGAGAACCTTTCGTTCGATCGCGAACGGATGGACTTGCTTTACAACGAGGTCCGTCTCGCCCGCTCGGTCTCACATCCGAATGTGTGCCGAGTGTATGACATCGGAGAAATTGATGGTCTTCACTTTCTGTCGATGGAGTACATCGATGGTGAGGATCTTGGCAGCCTGCTTCGGCGAATCGGACGTCTGCCGGAGGATAAAGGAGTTGAGATTGCGCGGCAGATTTGTAGTGGTTTGTACGCGGCTCACGAACGCGGCGTAATTCATCTCGATTTGAAACCGTCAAATATCATGATTGACGGGCGTGGTAAGGTTCGTATCACGGACTTTGGTTTGGCGAGGTTGACCGAGTCAACCGGCAACCGCGGTGGGATCGTAGGAACGCCTGCTTACATGGCCCCCGAACAATTGGCGGGCGGCAATGTCGGAGAACATTCGGATATCTACTCACTCGGCTTGATTTTACACGAGGTCTTCACTGGGAAACCGGTTTATCGCGCGAGTTCAGTGGCTGAGTTGTTGCGAATTCGTGATCAGTCGGCCCCCAGTCGGCTGTCAGGATTTGTGAAAGATTTAGATCCGGCAATTGAGAAGATTATCCAACGCTGCCTCGACAATGATGCACTGCATCGACCGGGGAACGTTGTTCAAATTGCCGCCGCTCTACCGGGTGGTGATCCACTGGCAGCGGCACTTGCCGCAGGTGAGACTCCCTCGCCCGAATTGGTCGCTGCGAGTGGTGGAAGCGGCGGTTGCTCACCGCGCCAAGGCTTGATTCTGTTGAGTCTGTTTGTTGCCATCATGGTTGGGGCCGTGTTTCTCACTCAACGGGTTTCAAGAGTTACCCAGTCCCCGATGACCGAAAAACCGGAAGTACTGGAGGCAAGGTCCCAAGAGATCAGCCAGAAACTGATGGGTGTCCCGGGGCTTTCGGTGCGTGACTCCGCTTACGGTTATTGGTACAACCCGGACCAGCTCCCTTTGTCAAAGGAAGTGCTGGCTGGTAGCGGCGATGGTCCACTGGAGTTCTGGTATCGGCAGAGCCCCAAGTATTTGAGTCCGAAACATCCTTTCCTTTATGCCAGACAACCGCGAGAGGCGACACTGTCAGACCCGTCGCCTACTGTCAATGGAATGGTCGGCGTGCGTTTGACAAGCAGCGGACTGCTGCGAGAGGTGTGTCTGGTTCCCTCGCTTAAACGCGATCCCGGCGCACCGGAATCGGAAGTGCCCACTGATGTGTGGAAACAGGCTTTTCAATGGGCTGGTCTGGATTTTTCAAATTACAGCGACGCCGACGTGCAGTGGAGCCCACCGTGGGACGCCGATGAGTCTTTCGCATGGAAGCCCACGGATGAAGCCAATCGAGAATTGCCAAGGGTCGAGGCTGCCACGCACAATGGGCAGGTGTGCTATTTCCAAGTGATCTTTCCGTGGACAACGCGGCAATGGACGTTGCCTTCGCGAGATCAAGCCGCTCTCACCGTCGACACAGCCCGGCAGAATAACATTGGCGAGATCGCTCAGAACATGGTGTTGTTTCTGATCGGCGGCCCCCTGCTTGTCATCTCAATGTTGCTTGCCGTTCGAAATCTCCGGATCGGCTCCACCGATAAACAGGGTGCACTGAAGTATGCGGCGTTCATGCTGGTGATTGACTTCACACTCGGACTCTTGGAAGCTCATCACAATTCGTCACCTGGCGTTGAGATGACGACCGTACTTTCCGCGTTGATCTACTCGCTTGGCCGCACAGTACGTTTCTGGATTTATTATCTGGCCCTCGAACCGTATGTAAGAAAAACATGGCCACGGGTACTCGTCTCGTGGAACCGCTTCATCAACGGCGGATTTACAAATCCGTCCGTCGCCAAGGAAATACTCATTGGATGTATTTTTGGTGCAGCGGGTGCCTGTCTCGTTAGTGTCACGGTTTTGCTGAGTGAGGGAATCGGCCAATCAATGATGAGTCGAAACCTAGCGCATCCCAACTTCATGCTGGGAGGCAGAGCCGCGCTAACTGGCGTGTTCAGTGTGATTCAGTCTGCTCTTCCAGCGGTGTTCACGATGATGGTGCTGGTTGTGTTTCGATTAGTGACCCGAATTGATTGGCTGGCTGCGCTCTGTTTTCTTTGTGTATTTACATACATCAGCTCGAACACCGGTGACAGCATCTGGACCTTCTTGTCCATCGCTGTGTTTGAAGTGGTGATCGTGATTGTCGCGCTTCGAGTGGGGCTGTTGGCGCTGTTGGTGTTCAATTTAATTCAAGCATTCCTGACGTGGTTTCCAGTAACTTTTGACGTCAATGAATGGTACTTCAGCGTTGGTCTGGTTGGAATCATCACGCCGCTTGCCATCGCTGTGACTTGTTTCTTCCTCTCACTCGGTGACAAGTCACCACTACGTATGTCGAATTCGCCCATGGACGCGTGACAGGACCGATGAATTCAGTGTGAGCGTGTGCGCAAAAATACAAGCGGGACTGCGAGATCTATATAAGCGGACTTGCAAGATTGAGGGCTTCGACGGGGGCTCAGGCTCCGCGAAAGAGGTGTGCATAAAACGCTCAGGCAACAATGACTCCGCTCAGGGTGCGAATGAGAGTTCAATGCCTTGTCAACGTTCGTGTGTGGGCGAATCGCGGGTCACATCATACTAGTCATGGAGCCGAACTGACATGAAACTGTCCTGCTTCAACTGCCGATTTGTGAGATGGACAGAAGAGGTTGAAATATGACGGCGTAGGGAACGCCTGTCCCCTAGCGGGTTCCTGCTCGGTGCCCGTCCCTTTTCATCGATGTAGCCGGGGTGTACTGGAAACAGGTGGTGGGTGCTGGCATTGCACAATGCAGGGTTAGACTGGTGAGGTGACTGCAGAATTCTCGGTAACCAGGGTCGCAAATTGTTTTGAACGAGGTAATCTACGAGAAACCCCTTTCCGCCATCGTTCGAGCCGCGAGAGAACCCTTATGATTCGAGCTGGTGTCCAATCTTCTTTTTTTCGTCGGTACCTTTGGATCGCGATTGCTTGTGTTGGGTGTATCTGCTGGTGTGTTTTTGACGTCCAAGTGACCTATCCCGGAAAACAGGTAATTGCTGAGGCGTACGAATCGCTACCCGATACGATTGAGCGAGGAGGGGCTTGGGTCAAGCTTGCAGAGGAGAATGGATGGTCTACAGACACGCCCACTAAGTCTTCTTTGGAAATCAAAGGGCAAGTGATTAATCAATACGTCATGATCGTCATTTCCGGGATGGTGGGGGTCGTCATGCTGTTCATTTGGTTTTTTTCGCGCCGTTTGTGGATTGAGGGCGATGAAACGCACTTTAATAATAGCCGCGGTAAAACTGTTTTTCTTGACGAGCTTCAGAGCATCGATGTTAGTAGATGGGAGGAAAAGGGGATCGCTGTGTTGCGTTTCAGTGGGGAGAAGGGTAAAGCGAAGTTTGTCTTGGACGATTTCAAATTCAACCAAGAGGTTACTGATCAGTTGTTCGAGATCGCGAGAGAAAAACTGTACGGTTTGCAATCCGGCGGTGAATCGCTTGAAACCCACAATGACGTTGATGGGTGACTTAGGTTAGCTAATTGAGATGGATACCAACTGTGGTACGGCAGTCCGACGATGGTTAAGGCTGTGGTCCCGAAAATTTCTATATGATTCGTGCTGGCGGCATCTGAACTGCGAGTGAGATTTGCGTGAGTAAAGAACCAACTTGGCCGGACGATGCGGAAGACTGGCTGGGATGGGCCGTCTTCGTCGGACCTTTGGCCGTCTATTTTGCTGTTGGCGCGCTCGTGCCGAGTGTTTGGGAACGCGTAGACCTCAACTTAAATGTTGAACAATCCTCGTCGGTAGCATTAGTGTGCGTTATCGCGAGACTCTGCTTGGTTGGAACCGCGATTGGGATGGGCCTTCGTTTGGTTACGCGTTGTTTTCCCTTTAGTGTGACACCATGGTCTGTCGGCATTGGAGTCGTCGGGGGAGCCATTTGGATCGGGTGTTGCCGTCTAAATCTCGAGTCAAGATTGATGACGGCGATTGGTCTGTCTCCGGATTGGTTGGGACAACGCGATGGGATCAATCCATTTGAGTTTTTTTCCGGAAGCAGCGAGCTTTATGTCTTTCTTGTGGCACGTTTCTCGCTTTTGGTATTCGCGGTTCCGATTGCCGAGGAGTTAATGCTGCGTGGTTTTCTAATGCGGTATTTGACGGACGGGTCGTGGGAATCACTTCCACTCGGTTCAGTCGGTAAGGTTGGTTTGCTTGCCGCAACTGGCTACGGGGTTTTGTCGCATCCAAGTGAGTGGATAGCAGCGTTTATCTGGTTCACTCTCATCACGCTTCTGATGATGCGAACCAGACGATTTTGGGATTGTGTGGTTGCGCATTCGATTACAAACGGAATGCTCGGTATTTACATCCTTTGGGCTCACGATTGGCGGTTATGGTAGCGAGCCGAACGGGAGAAGTGACGGGCTGGCGAGATCATAGTGCGTATGTATTTGTTACTTACGCGTTTCTCGTTGAACTGGTGGCTGTGGCGTTCTTAGACGGATTTTTCGAGGGTTCATCACGTTGTCCACCTTGGAATGGTGGTGAAAAACAAGTTGACGTGCACATGCGGGTTTGAAAAGAGGCGGCGGGCTGAAGCTGCAACCTGTTGTAGTGAGCACCAATCAATATCTGAGGTGTCGCTGCGTTGGCCACGGGTTGATGTGAATAGGTTGCGTAGGCTTTGCTGGATCTTACAGGTATCGCGTCACGCCTGATGATGAGCTTTTCAATTAGTTGTTGGCATTGCCAACATCACGTTTGTTTGTTGCTGGTTGAGTGCTCAAGCTGGCTGTGGGGGGAACTGGAGCACTGGGCAAAGCGTCTGTGGATGCAGGAGCAAGGGGAGGACTTGGTGCCTGTCCTGTCTCTTAAGCGGACAGGGATTATCGAAGTGCATGATTGGCAGGAGTTCCACACACGCGTTTTCGGCTTGAAAATGACACTCGTACAGGTCCGAGGTGTTCAAGCGTGTCCGTACGTGTCTTTGCGTTTTTGAAACAGAATGTCATGAAGGCGTTTGTTAGTGTAACCGTCCATTAGCGATAAGTATGGGAGGGCGTGTCGCCTGCAAATCGGTCAGGTTGTAGTTCAGTTCAAGGTCAGTGTGTTCTTTGATTTGCGAGGCGGGACGTGATCAAATTGTCTGGTGCAGGTGAACGGATCGCTGGGTTTGACAGTGTGCTTGTCTTCTGCAATTCATTGCGGGAAAGGTTGACGCAGTGTGTAATGCGAAAACGGTTCACACCATCGATGGGCAAGTACCATCCTGTCTGCTTTGCTGTAGCATAGGTGTATCCAAGGCGATTTTGTTTTGTGGTTTCGCCGGGTGAGCTTGGACCGTGCGACCGGGGAGGTGATACTTTGAAGGGATTGTGGAGTGCAATTGCATTGACTCGTTGCCGGGGCAACTACCTGCTTGAGGCTCTTTAAGAAGGACAGCAAAGATGTCGACTGAAAACGTCTTCGAACAATGGCGTGAGAATCCACACGAACGCGATGAATTTGGTCTGGCGTGGTTTCTCGCTAATGAGTTTTGCAAACGGTTTTATCGATCGCACGGGATCGTGCCGCATGTCATCAACCGGGAGGGGCTGGGGTATTACGGGATCCAGTTAAGCGAGTTGGCTTGCGAGGCTCGCCCTCGTGCGGGTGAACCGTTGGGCAGACTTACCATGTGCGGCAACGTTGAGAATTGGCAAACGGGACAACCGGGAGATCATGGGTTGAAGACGCTTGAACTGCTTGAGCAAGGAGTGCCAACTGCAGAGATTGTCGCAAAGGCAATAAAGTATATGCGTTTATCCGTAACCCCAACTCGGTCTCATTACAGTTGCCGGCATCATCGCTGGGGAAGTTCGTACGTCTTGTTGTTCGATATCATGACACGGTTGGTGTTAACTCAGCCCAACAGTGATCTCATTTTGGCAAACGCGCCCAAGGACGTTTACCCGGGCCGACTGATTCGTAAGCTGGATCCACTTTGGGAGATGAAAGAGCACCCCGGTGCGTTTTATGTTTCTGATAATGACGAAACAGTGCTCATCGCCGGCGACGGAAGAGTGCTTGATGGAAGCGGGAGAAATATTTGGACCGAGTACATGTCAGGAGCAACGACTGAAGTACTCGTGGAGTCACTGCGGTGCCCACTATGAGGTGCTCCCCGAGCGTGAGAGGTTGCAGGCGTAGCGACGGCCACAGGGAACTGGTGTTTGTGCAGGCCTGTGTTGTTGTTCGCCGGCCTGGCTGTTGTTGTTTGCCGGCCTGGCTGTTGTTGTTTGCCGGCCTGGCTGTTGTTGTTTGCCGGCCTGGCTGTTGTTGTTTGCGAACCTAGTGGAAAGCTGCTGATGAGTGTTGGCTCAGCAGCATGTCGAGAGCCATTGAATGCGATGGGTAACTGTCAGCTGTTTTCATTCTTCAGGATCAATAGGCTGAGTGGGCGCAAACGCCAAAACCTTGAATCCAAAAGTAGCCGCATGATAAAGGCGACCGCTCGCGACGACGGGCTTTGAGCGAATCGGGTTGGATGAACCTAGTACGGTGTGGTTCCAAAGAATCTTGCCTGTGGACGCTTCAAACGCGTATAAGTCAGAGTTGCCCGCGGCTGAATAAACGAGACCATTTGCAATTGTCGGAGACGTCACGAAGAATGGAGACTGGACACGAGTTACCCACAAGGGCTTCTGTTCAGTTGGTGTTTTCGGGGCCCTGTCGAACGAATAAAACTTATCCCCGGATCCAATG
>CAXGRW010000040.1:0-16420 GCA_964012125.1 uncultured Rhodopirellula sp. | reverse complement strand
CATCTTTTTGCGAACTGGCATCGTGTAGCCAATCGAAATGGAGTCACCAATCAGCAGAACATTGGGCAGGTCTGGATTGATATTGGTTGGTTCGGCGACGAGTTTTTGAGCAAGACAACTCGAACCCAGAGAAAGTGTCAGGGCAAGACAGAGGGTGGATCGAAGCATGGGTAATTCCTGTTGGGCGGGGAGAATCTGGGTCCGAAATATAATGGATGATGAGCTGTCATTGCGATTCGTTGAGAAATTTTAGATCCATGGAACATGGAAACAACGACATCACTCGCATTTGTGCATCGCATTCACTCTGCGACTTGGTGTGTTTGGCTTGTTCGCTCCGAGAAACTCGTCGCCGGGACGGAAGATGTTGAGCGGTAGATAGATGATTCGAAGGCAATATGTTTTTTGGTATGACATCAATGCGAAGCTGAATTATCAGGGCTGTCTCACGTTATTTGAGTACTGCGTTGCGTTACAGTTGCTCGACTGGCTGGTTTCCTGCTGTGTTGATTTGTTGATGGTGCTATGACTCAATCGCAGCCGTCACTAAGGGCAGTTGATTGACTGGCCAGTGAGAATTGCACGCCGAAAAAAGATTGGATCGCATCAAATTCGAGCGAATTCAAGTACGGGTCCTCGCGGTAAATGCGGTTGAATGGTTGAATGGTTGTAGCATGACCGTTTCGCTGTAGGAGCGATCAAGCGTAGAGTCTGTATTGATCCAACGAGCATGACCCGAGGCTGGGCAGAGACCATGGCAAATTCGAGCAAATCCGCGAAGTATGACTGCATCATTATCGGCGGCGGGCACAACGGTTTGATTGCTGCTGCTTACCTTGCCAAGCGTGGAAAGAGCGTCTGTGTTCTAGAGCGTCGTCCCATGCTGGGGGGGTGCAGTGTGACTGAGGAACTGTGGCCAGGGTATAAGGTTTCGACAGCCTCTTATGTCGTCAGTTTGCTGTTGCCTGAAATCATTTCAGACCTGCAACTCAAACAGAATGGATTGACCATCTTGCCGCGGGTCCCATCTTCCTTTACCCCGATGCGAGATGGGCGGCACTTGATGTTGGGGGCGGACAAGCAACAGAATTACGATCAGATCGCCGGTTTCAGTAAGGCTGATGCAGAATCTTTCACGCATTATGAGAAAGTGCTTGAGGATGTCGCGATGCATCTTGAGCCTGTGCTGAATCAAGCTGCCCCGGATCTATTACCATTGCCCGCTAGTTGGCGACGAATTGGAATGGGTAAAAAAATACGCGATCTCAAGAAGGGATGGGCGCTGCGTAAGGCATTGGCTTCCATGGAAGAAACGATTCCCGAGGGAATCGAGCTCTTAACAGCAGCAGCGAGGCCTGTATTGGAACGATGGTTCGAAACCGAGGTGCTAAAAACAACGCTTGCGACGGATGCTGTGATTGGCGCATTCGCTTCGATCTCCCAGCCTGGAACCGCGTATGTGCTGTTGCACCATGTGATGGGAACAGCGGGAGGAGCCCGTGGGGTCTGGGGCTACGTGGAGGGTGGCATGGGTGCCTTGTCCGAGTCCATTGCAACCGTTTGTCGTCAACTGGGTGTGACGATTGAGACAGAATGCGAAGTCCAGCAGATCATGGTTGAAAAAAATCAGACTCGCGGCGTCTTGCTGAGCGATGGCCGTGAATTGGGTGCCTCTGTCGTGGCCTCCAGCGTCGATGCTAATCTGACTTTCAATCACTTTCTGAAGGAAGGTGATTTGCCTTCTCCCTTCCGTGCGGCTGTTGATCGAATTGATTACAGCTCTGCAACAGCCAAAATCAATTTGGCACTTTCGGAGTTGCCCAACTTCACATGCCTTCCGTCAACCGGTATCGCACCGCAGCACAACGGCACGATTCATATTGGTGAAACGTTAGAAGAAGTTGAAAGGGCTTATGACGATGCCAAGTATGGCGAACCGAGCAAAAATCCGATTGTTGAAATCACGATCCCTACGAGTGTTGATCGGACAATCTCTCCAGAGGGCAAGCACATCATGAGTATGTTTGTGCAGTATGCTCCTTATCAACTCAAAGACGGCCTGGTGTGGGATGACATCAAGGAGGGATTTGCCGATCGTTGTGTGGAGCGTGTTGCCGAGTATGCGCCGAACATTACGAACGCGATCGAGCATCGTCAAGTGTTGAGTCCTGTCGACATCGAACGTACTTATGGATTGACAGGCGGAAACATCTTTCAGGGCTCAATGAATTTGAACCAGCTCCACATGATGCGACCTGTACCCGGTTGGGCAGATCATCGGACACCCATTCAGGGTCTGTACATGTGCGGTGCCGCCAGTCATCCGGGTGGGGGAGTCATGGGTGCTTGCGGAATGAACGCAGCTGAAGAAATTCTGCGAGACCGGATCATTTGAGTCGATGCAGAACTAAGCGAATGCCAGATTGAAGTGATCTGGTTGGCCACGACCTGCATGGCATGGCCGCGAACGGTTAGGTGTGTCTCGCGTTATGTTTCTGAGTCGATTGCCATCAACGAAAGGTAATGGCGATCAAACGCGGCCAACATACTTTCCAGCCCGGAGTATGGGCCAGGACGGTAGGCGCGCGACTGGACTCCCTTTTGGGTCAGTTCGCAAATTTCCCAATCTTGGCGATTGGTGAGGTCCCAAAACTCAATCGCTTCGCTTGCATTGAAGGTGTCCAAAGCCGCGACTTCTGCGGGAAATAGCCAGTTGCAAACGATGCGAGTCGAGTCGACATCAACCCGCTCGATGCGGTGCGTCAAAACGTAATCTGGATGTGGACTGATGAACAGAGAAGGGCACAGCGTGTAGAAGTAGACTCGACGCAAATCTTCTGTGGAAAGTTTTTGCAGCGGTGAGCCGCACCACTTCCCGTTCATTGTGACGGTTTGATAGTCGTCCGCCAGAATCATAGGTCCCCCGAGGAAATGCCCCTTTTCGAAATCATTCGATGCTGTTTCTGCAGAGGTGATCGGACGCAGTTGCGGATGCACAAGTGAGCAGTGATAGCACTCACTGTAATTCTGAAAGATTACTTTCCAGTTCGCTTTCACTTCGTAGGTGATCTCATGGGCGCTTACCAGACGATTGAGTTCCCAATCATCAAAGCGATTAAGGACATTACGAAAGTCGTTATTAAAAGAGGCGACTTGTTGCTCTTGGCTGATCAGGATAAATCCTTGCCAGACAACACAAGCCGCGCTTTGAAGAGAATAATCCTGTTCACAAAAATCGGTTGTCCCCATCATGTTGGGGGCCGACTTCAGATTGCCATCGGTATCGTAGGCCCATGCGTGATAGGGGCAGTGCAATCTGCTTTTGACCTGACCACATGGTTCTTTTTGTAGTCTGGTGCCGCGATGCCGGCAGACATTGTAGAGGCAATTGATCTGCCCCGATTCAGCACGAATGATGATGAGACTTTCACCGTCCAGATCATGTAGAAAGAAATCTCCGGGATTGGGGATGGAGGAGGCTCTTCCTGCACAGATCCATGACTTCGAAAAAATCCGTTCGGTTTCCTGATCGTATACTTCTCGCGATGTGAAATACTCACCGGGTAAGGTGTGAGCGCCCATGGCGGTTCGGGGCATTGCCGTAGTGTCCATCTAATAACTGGTGAATGCGTTGCTGCCTGTGATCATCGTAGCTTCAAAATGTTCACGGCAAAGTCATGACCGCATGCGTGGTTTACGCTATCTCAAGTCGATAGGCAGCATTTCATCTGACCACGATTTGAATTTCAGTCTTTGTCAGCGCGTAGTACCGAAACGAACGCTTTCTGAGGGATATTGACGCTACCAAACTGTTTCATCTTGGCCTTTCCCTTCTTTTGTTTCTCAAGAAGTTTTTTCTTCCGAGTCACGTCACCACCGTATAGTTTTGCAGTGACATCCTTGCGATAGGGCTGAATGGTGGCGCGTGCAATGATCGTTCCCCCAATGGCTCCCTGAATGGGAATTTTAAATTGGTGTCTTGGAATCGCTTCTGCTAATTGCTCGCAGTAATGTAACGCCCTTGCCCGTGCTTTTTCTCGGTGAACTAGATAGGCCAACGCGTCGATGGGTTCCTTGTTGACGAGAATGTCTACTTTGACAACATCAGTTGTGCGGTATTCGATTGGAACGTAGTCAAACGATCCGTACCCACGCGTGATCATTTTGAGTTTGCCATAAAAGTCGAATAGCACCTCACCTAGCGGCATCTCACTGCTTACCTCGACTCTGCCAGCTGATAAATAGTTCATCGTTTGAGTTTCAGAGCGATGTTCCCGGCACAGTTCCATTACTGGACCTACGTACTCTTCAGGCGTAAGGATAGATGCCTTGATGTAGGGTTCTGAAGCAGAATCAATATTGGTGGGGTCAGGCCAGTAGCTGGGGTTATCAACCTCAATTGTGGTGCCATCTTTCAGGTTCAATTTGTACTTTACAGAGGGAGCGGAGATGACCAGTCCAATATCAAACTCACGCTGCAGGCGTTCTTGAATGACATCCAAGTGCAGTAAACCGAGAAACCCACATCGGAAGCCAAAGCCAAGTGCCGCCGAGCTATCTTTTTCGTAGGTCAGTGCAGCATCATTGATGGCAAGCTTGTCGAGTGCTTTGGTCAGATCCTGATACTCATCTGTGCTCATCGGATAGACCGATGAAAAGACGACTTGGCGAGCTTCCTGGTATCCGGGGATTGGTTCGTCGGCTTGACGGTCCAGTGCTGTGATCGTGTCACCAATCTCAATGTCCTGGACGCTCTTGACGCCAGCCACGATGTAGCCGACTTCTCCAGCACTCAGTTGGTCTTTTGGATTCAACTTGAATTGGTTGTAGCCGAGTTCATCAACCTTGTAATCGCGTCCGGAGTGCATGAAGTGAATTGACTGCCGTGGTTTCAATGTTCCCTGTACCACCCGGCATTGCAGGATCACGCCGCGGTATTTGTCAAAGTGGGCATCAAATACCAATGCTTTGAGAGGAGCATCAGGATCTCCCGTCGGGCAGGTTAATTGGGTGACAACTCCCTCGAGCACATCCTGGATACCTTCACCTGTTTTTGCAGATACGGGAATTGCTGCGAATGGATCAAGGCCGAGGTCCGAATCGATTTCTTCGCGTACACGATCAACGTCAGCAGCAGGCAAGTCGATTTTGTTGATGATCGCCAGCAGTTCCAGGTCATACTCGAGCGCAAGATATAGGTTTGCCACCGTTTGCGCTTCAACACCCTGAGATGCGTCGACAACCATCAACGCCCCTTCACACGCCATCAGAGATCGTCGTACCTCGTGAGAGAAGTCGACGTGGCCGGGTGTGTCAATGAGATTTAGGAGATACTCTTCACCATCTTTTGCTGTGTATGACAGCGAAACAGTATTGCTCTTGATTGTGATGCCGCGTTCTCGTTCGATGTCCATGGAGTCCAGCATCTGGTCCTGAAACTCACGCTGCGTCACGCCACCACACGCTTGTATGAGTCGGTCTGCCAATGTTGACTTTCCGTGGTCAATGTGCGCGATAATGCAAAAGTTCCGAATGTGTTTCATTCGTTAGGCTCGTTGGAAGTGGTCTTATGGCGGACGCGTGGTGCCAATAAATCGTAGTGCATGGGATGCTTGTCCGACAGGGAATCAGCATCAGAAGGAATTCTTGTCCGCTGCACCAATGGATGCATTGTTTGGACACAGCAGGCGTGTCGCCAGGGTAGTGCCCTAGGGCGTAGGTCACGCTCAACCTGCATCATAGTCATGCTACTTCAAATCAAGCAGGTGTCTCTATTGAAGGCGGTGGCTTTGCGCTGCGCAATGTGAGGACGCAAAGTTTTGTGCAGCACTACTTTTGCTTTTTCTTGATATCTGCAAGTTCGGACTCACGCTTGTTCAGGAAAGCCCGGGAAATTTTGATTGCTTTCTCACGGTCTGCCTGATCGTAGTCCCAGAACTCTTGGACAAATTTTTCACATTCAGGGTAGTGTGACCCGTCATCTCCAATCTCAAGTCGCAACTGTGCGAACTGTGACTTCAGATGATCTCGAACAGCTTTGTACTCAGGGTCGTCGTAAACATTATTCAGTTCGTTCGGGTCTGCCATCAGGTCATACAGTTCCCAAGCCGGGGGCGTCAGGGATTCCCCTTTGTAATTGCAGCCATAGAAATAGATCAGTTTGTGGGTCTTGGTACGCATCGCCATTTCACCCGGATTGTCATGGTGTGCCATGTGCATCCAATACCGGTAGTAGGTGGCCTGCTTCCAGTTATCCGGTTCTTTCCCAGTTTCACAAATTTGGCGGAACGAACGTCCCTGCATTTCTGCTGGTATTGAAACCCCTGCGTAATCAAGCATTAAGGCTGGGTAGTCGATATTTTCGATGATGGCATCGCTGCGCACCCCCTGAGGAATTGCTGTTGGGTATCGAACGATGAAGGGCATGCGTGCAGACTCATCATACGCCCAGCGTTTGTCTTGATAATCTTTCTCACCGAGCCAAAAACCTTGATCCCCGGTGTAGATGATTAGCGTATTGTCATAAAGGTCTTCTGCTTTCAGATAGTCCATTAGACGTTTCATGTTGTCGTCGACACCTTTGACACAACGAAGATACTTTTTCAGATAGGCCTGATACGAGAGTCGTTTGACCTGTTCATTGGATAGGTTCGGGTCTCGGTAGTCCCACTTGAATTCCTCAGGGAATTTTACTGGGAGGTCGGCGGCATAGGACCTTCGTGGATTTCGTCGACCGATAGAAGTTCCGATGTGGGGTACGAGTTCATCCTTGTATCCACGCGTTGCAAGTGAGCCCCAGGTATCAGGTTTGTTCCACAACGATTCGGGTTCCGGGATATCCGTGTTTGCCAAGTAAGTGTCATACCGAGGGTGACTTTCAAAGTAGTCATGCGGCGCCTTGAATTGGTGGCAGACAAAAAATGGCTTGTCAGTATCGCGATGGTTTTTGAACCATTCGAGGGTTGCATCGGTGATAACATCAGAGGAGTGTGAGCCGGGATACTTGACCACATTTTTAGGCCACTTTTTATCGCCTTGAACTCTGAATTCTGTGTTGAAGTATTTTCCTTGGCCGGGCAACACCTTGTAGTAGTCAAAATTGGGCTCAACTTTGAGGTGCCATTTACCAATCATTGCTGTCTGGTAACCAGCGGATCGCATCAGTTTGGGCAGAGTCTGTCTCTCTCGTTCGATTCTTCCACCAAGATCAAAAACGCCATTGATGTGGTTGTACTGCCCAGTGATGATGCACGCTCGGGAGGGTGTGCAGATCGCATTGGTGCAGAACGCATTGTCAAAGCAAATTCCCTCAGCAGCTATCTGATCGATATTGGGCGTAGGATTGAGATCTTTCAATAAGGTGGCGTAAGCTCCGACTGCCTGCGCCGTGTGGTCATCAGACATGATGAACAGGATGTTGGGATGTTCTGCTGCCGAGGTCGTCAGGCAACTGAATGCAGTGAGCGACAGCGTCAATAAAACCTTCAGTGTGGTCATCATTCTCATGAAGTTCGGCTCGATGTCGTTGAGTGAGCTTGCGCGGGTTGTGCAGTGGGGGTTTGCTTTTAGCTACTTAAGTAGTTTAGCCGGAATTGCTACAAATTTGAGCCGTCGCCAGATCATTCCGTGATGGATTATGAATCCGTCTTGGATTGAGAAGATCGGAAACGACCCTGAGGTGATGCCAGAACGCGGAATCCACGCAATTGCACTCCTTCCGACATCAATCGTTCGGCTTGAAGGCTGGGGTTACATGGTGGCAGGTGCCCATTGGCATAGACAACACGCCACCACGGAAGGCTGTCACCAGATTTGCTCAAAATGGCTCCAGCAGCTCGGGCGGCGCGGGGGTGACCCGCTTTTCGAGCAATGTCGCCAAAACTCACGACCTCACCTTCCCTCAGTTTCATGACTGCCGTCGTTACGGCATCGTGGATCAGGGTGCCGGATGCAGGTTGTTCTGAGTGACTCGCTTTGCGATCTGTTCGGGGAAGCTGGGACATTGGAGTCTGAGTGATTCCAGGGAAAGGGACACCGACAGCGGCTGCATTCGTATCGGAACTTGAGCGCTGGGTCAGTATGACTTTCGAGCTTGGCCAGCAATTAGAAAAGCAATTTCCATCGCTTGCTCGTAGTTCAACCTTGGATCCACAGCACTTTCATAGGCTCTTTTCAGGTCGGTCGACTGTAGGCCCCCTGTGCCACCGATGCATTCAGTCACGTTATTTCCCGTCAATTCAAGATGGATTCCACCGACGATTGAGCCCTGTTCTTGATGGATTGAAAAGGAGTCACGCACTTCGCTCAGAATTTGATCAAAATGACGGGTCTTGATGCCGCTATCTGTTGTCATTGTGTTGCCATGCATGGGGTCGATTGACCATAGCACGGGATGTTTGGCCTTTTGTACCGCTTCGATCAGAGGCGGTAAGCAGTCTTTGATCTTTTGTGCACCGAAACGACAGATGAGCGTCAGTCGCCCTGCTTGCCGCCCAGGATTCAAAATCTCAATCAAGTCGATCAATTCTGTTGGCGAAGCAGTGGGTCCAACTTTAAGCCCAATCGGATTTTCGATTCCACGAAAGTACTCAATGTGTGCGCCATCAATCGCCCGAGTGCGGTCACCAATCCACGGATAATGGGTTCCAAGGTTGTACCAACCACTGCCGCTGATGGATTGGCGAGTCAGTGCCTGCTCATAGGGTAGTAACAGTGCTTCATGGGAAGTGTAAAAATCAACACGAGACAGGTCGCCACTGGCGACACCACCGATGGTTTCGATAAACCGAAGAGAGTCACTTATTCCTGCGACTAGTTGATGATACTGCTGCGATTTCTTGGACTGAGTTACAAAATCGAGTTCCCAGTTTTCAGGATGATGAATGTCTGCGAAACCTCCTTCTGCAAGAGCTCGTAAATAGTTCAGTGTTTGAGCTGATCGACTGTAGGCTTCCAAAAGCAATTCCGGGCGATTTTTTCGATCTTCCGTTGTGAAGGGAATTCGATTGACGCAGTCACCCCGGTAAGAAGGAAGGGTCACACCATCGCGAGTTTCATTGTCACTGGACCTCGGTTTTGCATATTGTCCTGCAATGCGGCCAACGCGGATGACCGGTTTATTCATTCCATAGACAAGCACCAAACTCATCTGCAGCAACACCTTCAACTTTTTCGCAATGGGATCAGCGCGACAGGCCTGAAAACTTTCGCTGCAGTCACCACCCTGCAGCAGAAACGCTTTTCCACTTGCTGCGATTGCGAGCTGGCTCTTCAGCCTTTCCACTTCCCAACTGGTGACCAGCGGCGGGCGTTCCGATAGCTCACCCACCACGTTGCCGAATTCATCGTGGTTGTCATACAGCGGTTGCTGGGCAGCGGTTTTGTTCTGCCATGAGGTGGGTTTCCAGTCGTGCATGTGAGATTTCTTCGGATGAAGTGGTCGATTTGAATTTGAATTCAAAGGTCGTTAGTTCACGCCAGCAATCCGCATGAAGCACTCGTTTGCGACTGCCCGCAAGCGGATCGTTAGCTGGAAAGCCAGCACGGTCGGGAATGGTTGGTAGAGATCCACCCGGCAACTAGCGGCAATCAAGCAGGGCCTAAGCCAGCCATTCGACGCCATGCGCTCATTTGGCCCATGTGCATCATGAAGTGACCACCTACATAGAAACCGTGCATCGCTCCGATGGTTGCGAACTTTTCACGCATGGCCTCGTTTGGATTTTGTTGCTGGAAAACTTCATCTTCAGCCTGTTCAAGCGCGGCAATGGCGGCTTGATAATTGGTGAACAAGTGATTGTTCACTTCGTCCATGGCTGGGTAGATAGAGTTGTCCGGATCATCAACGCACACAGCATCCTTTGAGAATATTTCTTCGTATTCAGCGGATGGGGTGTAGGCTGACGCGTCACAGCCGAGTTCAGCGATTACGCGCGAGGCGTAGAGACCAAGATGCCCGTAAATAAAAGCTGGATGATTTGACTCGATGATTGTGTCTTGCACCTGTGCGAAACGTGCATATTTGTCATCAGGTATGTCTTTGAGTAAACGCTCTGCGTAGCCGAGTCCCAGTTTTGCGGAGGCGGCGATCATGGGTCCAATGTGTGGCATGAAGTCAGCTAAGGTCAGTGGAAGAATGGAAGAAGACTGTGGGAATACATAGTCTAACGAATTAGCTGGAAATTCCAGTCGTCGATCTCAGAATCACGGTACAGGCATGGGCAACTTGAAAAGACGGTGCAGTTGCTTGTCAAAAATTGCTACTGTCGCCCCATGTTCTTTCTGTGCAGCCAAGTTGTTGTTCTCGTCTGAATCAACCCGATGGTCGTAAAGTTCGCGAGCGACAATCCTGTTTTCGCGTTGATCAAACCAGGCTACATAACGGTAATTCCGGGTGCGGATTGCACGCCCCATGTACCTGTCACGAAATCGGGTGTACTGACTCAGTGCTACTGACTTCGAATGCCGGTTTTCCGACCCGTTATCTTGATGCAGTGCTTGAAGCAGGCTGTCACCTTCCAAGTGTTCGGGCTTGGGAACTTGTGCGAGATCGCAGAGCGTTGGGTAGAGATCAACCAATTCAGAAAGGTGATTGGTACGACCCGGGGTCAATTGGGGAGCGGATATGATCAAGGGAACACGCGTAGCAATCTCAAAATTGGTCATTTTCCCCCAAGCTGAGTGTTCTCCTAAGTGCCATCCATGATCGGACCACAATAAAATCACGGCATTTTTGAATCGCGGTGACTTTTTCATATGCTCCAGAACGCGACCAATCTGTGCGTCGACATAGCTTATGCAAGCTGCATAAGCATGGACTAATTCGAGTTGCGTTGCGCGGGGAATCGGGCCTTTGTTAGGGACGCCTCGATAGCTCCGCATTTCATAGCCGTTCCAATCTCTTGCCTCGTCAAAGTCAGGACGCAGTGGCATGGTTAGCCCGGCTTTTCGAGCCGAACCTGCGTACCCATCTGAGTTAAACCATGCCATTAACGGTGCATCTGCCGTGGGACGTTGATTGGTCGCCAGCCATGAATCATCGACCTGATATTGATCAAAGTAGGATTTAGGCGCGACAAATGGCAAATGGGGTCTTCGAAAACCTATGGCCAGGAAAAGAGGGTTCGGGTCGTCGAATTGATTGATCGTGTCAATAACTTTCGTTGCCATGCGACCGGCAAACAGGTGGTCATCCGCAACCTCAGGAGCTTGCAGAACAGGGCAGTCAAGTCGCTCGGCGATAACCGTTGGCCCAGAGACATTCTGGGTGTCTGTGACTTCAAGCATTTCCCCGTCGCGTCCGGGCTGCGAGTCGGTCGACCAATCATTTTGATGGTCCCAACCGTCGTGATAAATTTTGCCAAAGCTTTGCGTGTCGTAGCCCGATTTTTTCAACCAGCGGGCAATCGAGTCGACATCAGGATGATTGGCACGGAATTTTTCGGCTTCCGTGGTCTTGTTGCTGAAAATCCCAATCGAGTCCGGTCTGAGTCCCAGCATCAGCGACAACCGTGAAGTGCCGCACTTTGCGTACTGGCAATACGCTCGTTCAAAAACAATTCCACTCTTCGCCAGTGAATCGATGTTGGGGCTCTTGATCCTTTGATCACCATAGCACCCGAGCATCGGACGTAGGTCATCGATCGCAATCATGACAATGTCAGGATGTTTCCCTAACGCGAAGTGAAAACCAACAGTCAGTTGAAGGCCAAAAAGAACGATTGCCATGCAACTGAGGCGAGACGTGGTTTTCATTTTCATCGTCATTTGGTCAAAGGGGCAGCGACCAATTCACTATCACTTCGTGCAAAGATGACACCATTGGCAATCGCTGGGTGAGCCCATGTCACACCGTTTCGTCGTGGAAGTTGCCGAAGCGTGGGAGCTAGTAACTTTGTTCGCGACAACTCCTCGAAGCCTTTGGGGTTCAGATTTGCAAAAAGCAATTCACCTTGGTCATTCAGCATGATTTCCCGATCCCCATCTCGCATGGTATGGATGGTAGCCCATCTAGCTTTTGGAACGGCGGTGGTGTCTTCCCAGATGCGGTCACCGGTGGTCAGGTCCAGGCATCTTAATTCACCGTAGCTGTCGACACCATAAATGTATTGTCCCTTAATCAAAGGAGTGCTGATCATGCAGTGCAGGGAATCAGTGTTGCGTTCATTTCTGCCAATTCGCCGCCATACCTGTTTGACTTCAGGTTTCTCAAGGTTCAGTTCGATCAGCATTGAGCCATCGTAAAATGACGAGACAAAGAGGTATTTGCCTGAGGTGACAGGAGTCGCAACACCAATCGGCATATTTCTTGATTCCATGGGTAATCTCCACAGCGTCTTGCCCGTTTTTGGATGCAAGCCAGTCACGCTCTCACCCGTCCAGCATACAGCGATATCCTGCTGGCCCTGACGGATCATGATCGGTGCACTGTAGCCAGCAAGTTCATCAATCGCTCGCCACTTTTCTTTGCCCGTTTGCAGGTCAAACGCGACCACGCATGCGCCAGCTGAGCCAGCAGCAATTTGAATCACCAAGTCTTCATAAATCAGTGGTGCGGCAGTGATGCCCCAGATTGGCATCTTGACCTTGTATTCACTCGCCAGTTGATGTTCCCAGATGATTTGGCCGGAGGATGCATCAAGGCACTTTAAGTCTCCCATCGCACCAACTGAAACTGCCTTGCCGTCGTGAATGGTGACCGCTGCCCGCGGCCCCGCCTTGTAGCCAATGTTGTATTCATCGTCGTTGTAATTGACTTTGTAGCTGTGTTCCCACACCTGCTTGCCACTTTCCTCATCGAAACAGAGGATGCGTTCGACTTGATTGTCGGATTCTCCAATGCCGCGATCCGTCACATAGACTTTCCCCTTTGCCACAGTGGGGCCACTGTAGCCTGATCCAATCGGCACGGACCATTTTCGTGGCAGTTCGCCTTCAGGCAGTTCTTGCATCAGGTTGTCTTCATTGAGTACGCCATCGCGATTGACTCCGCGCCATTGCGGAAAATCATCAGCCAAGGCGAACGATGAAGAGGCAAACGATGAGGAAATCAGTGCAGCAATGAAAATAGTAAAACGATGCTGTAGGCGGTCATGGATCATTGTTGTTCAGGCCTTCGGGTGAAAATTGCAAAGGTAGTTTGAGTACGTGCCGGCAGAATAATGGCACAATCATTTGTGCGGCACCGTTGTTTTTTGTACTGGATTGTCACGTGCAACGAAGTGCTGATCAGTATCAATATAGGTGCTTGTAGCATTCCTGGTTTGCCGGCGGTTGTTCAGTTCGTAGCCATGTTTCTAATGGTTAGAGCGCCGGGAAATTGTATTTTGAATTCTTCGGATCAAAATCAGCTTCAGTGAGCCCCACGTTGGTTTTCACATCATGATAGGTGTACGATTCCAGCAAGACTGGCTCACCTTCCGGTTCTACCGGCCAGCCAAATGCCCGGTAGCCAAGGATCAATTGACGTTCAGGATCGAGGGTGATTTCGGCCAAGGAGAAATCGTCTTCTTGGTTCGAGGGCTTAGTGCGGCGGATTTGGATCACCTCGGTAGGTATGTCGTCCAGTTTCTGATCCGTGATGATGTTGACGCGAATGTCGGGGTTGTCTCTATCTTTTTCTCCACGTTCAATCAATTTATCGATCAGTTTCATAATACCAATCTCGCTTATGGGATACCGTTGTCCCTGCATGGCGAGGAAGCCTGTTGGATCGAGCCATAGGGTTTTCAATCCAAGTAACAGGCCGACTTCATGGACGGCCATCGTCCCATCAAAGAGATCAGCACCCCAGATCACTTCACGTCCTTTCAGATTCTGAGGTGCATTGAAAGCGAGATACACACGCAGTGGAGCGTCGTTGGTTTCGTTGCGGCAACGTGTTTGTACCTTCAACTGAATCTCAGATTCAGGTGTCATCTTTCCACTGGCGTCCTGTTCCTGTTTTACGAAACGTGCGGTGTAGTCATTCAATGTTGTTGAAAGATGTGTTCTTGCCGATTTCGCCATGTCGAGCACATCAGACATCGTCGTCGCAGTATTTGAAATTTTTTCAGTCGCGGTGGGTGTAGCGTTGGCGACCTCATTGGAGCTGCTTTCGAGTCTTTGGTAGTAGTAGTAACCGCCGACCATGCCGACGACAAAGCAGACAGCGAAAATCTTCTTTTTTTTTCGAGGGTTCACAGTGTTGGCATCCTTTCGTTCTAGTTGACTACATGTATCAAAAAAAAGACCGCCGGTGGGATTGCCGGCGGTCTCTGTAGTGATCATTAACGAGACATTTTTAGAAAATGTTTTTCGTTGGAAAGGGCCGCTTAGAACTGGCCAGCAGGCAGTGCCTGCTGTGCCTGTTGCACTGCAGCGCCGATCGCTTGAAGGATACCTTCGCCGATGTCGACTGAGAACTTCTGACCATTCTCAATGGATTCGGCAACGATGCTCATGTCACCCTCGTCAGGGGATCTAGTCAGGGCGTCAATCATGGCAGCCACAGCGTCGTTGGACTCGATCGACTGGGCGTACTTCAGCATCGGCATCATGGTCATTCGCATTTGACCGACAGGACGATCAGCCGAAGTCTTCTTTTTACCGGAGTCGATCAGCTCTTTCATCAGGCTGTCACTGTCTTTGCCAAATGCCAAGTACATGGACTGCTTGCCGGTGCCGATGTGGACACGCAGCTTGTCGCCGAACATGCGACGGGCTTCATCCTGTGATGCTGGGATATCGGCCTCAACCAAGTGCATGGTGACGCCGTTGTAATCGCTGATGTCAAATTTGAACTCAGGTGCACCTGGCTCGTTTTCAACTTTTGCTGCAACCTCTTTGGCGATTGCGGCAACTTCATTTCCGTCAGCAACGAATGCACCAAATACGAATTTGAATCCTTCGTCTTCATCTGCCAACAGCAACGCACCGAGATCGCTTTTTCCTTCTGATGCGGACTTGACCGAGAGCTCAATGATTCGATCTACCAAGGCATTGATGTCATCTCTTTGGCTATCTGTCAGCCCAGCTTGGCTGTCCAACGCAGAACGGATAGCACCCAAGGATGCTTCCATGCTGGCCTTGCTGTCTTTAATCGCTTCTGGGCTGATGGAAGCGGCTTGGTGCAGGTAGGCCGCAGCATCTTCCCGGATCACCGAAGCGAACTGAGAGGGGATTGCTTTCGTGCCGTCGTACGTCGTTGCAAGCTTGCTTCCGGGAACGGCAGTGTAACTGCCACCCATGGTGATTTTCTGCTCGGCTTGATTGATATTGAATCCAAACTGCAACTGGTCCGTATCTTCAATTAGTTGTTCAAGTTGCTCAATGGCATTTTCTGCCGCCTCGCGACTGGCTTCGGCGTCGGGACCATTTTGCAGAGCCATCGCCTGCTCAAAGCCCATCTTGAGTTGAGTTGTCAGCATGCCGCGTGTTTCCGCAGGGATTTGCTGCATTTTCATTCGCACGGCGATGTCATAGTCGTTTCCCATGCCTTCAAACAGAGCGCTGGGATCTTCCGGGGCTAGGGCGAGGACGTCTTTGGCTGTGCCCATCACTGCCCAGTCACCCTTCTGTTGGATGTGAACAACGTTCGCACCAACGATGATTCTGAGTGTGCCATCCTTCTCTTCATCATAAGGGCCTGTTTGAGCTTCCAATCGCTTCAGCACTGTTTTGATGTCGCTGGTGGGAAGCAAGGCGAGTGGCTGGGGCATCCCATTGACCATAGGAACGACCACGCCGATCGGTCGGGTCATGTCCAAGCCTTGGGTGAACGTGCCTGCGAGCAGACCAAACATCCCACCAGCTTGTGCTTGGCCAGCGACTCCAGTGACATAATTGATGTCTTGTGTCAGCTTGTTGACAGACCCGAGAGTCACAACAAGGACGGGCTCAGTGGATGCAGCATCGCTATCTTGGGCTGTTGCTTGCGGCAACCAAGAGGTGGGAGCCGAGATTACGAGCCCCATGGCCATCGCGGAGGCCATCAAGCCACGGCGAATCAAACGATTCGAGAACACCATTGTAAAAACCTTCCTCTGGGAAGCAGTGACTGGCGGAACACTGAGCCCGCCGGGTATTGGAATTTGACTGTTCGGAATTTCGAGCAACCGAATGGGACGTGCGACTAAGACGAACCAGAATCACAGCCCGTTTGCTCAGGCTCGGATACTACTATGTACCCGCAGACCGTAGTGACAGTTTCGGGACTCTTCTAAAAAAAGCCACTTTGACTTGGCTACGAGCAATCCGAAATGGGGCGCACAAAGCCAACTTTGATAGCTAGTTTAACTAAGTAACGGACTCAGGATTGACGCAATCGGTTGACCTTAGGCTCAACTCACACACCCGAGTCGCTTGCGGTCGTTGTGAACACTCCCTCTCGAGAAGGGTTTGCTCCCCTATCTCTCCCGATAGGTAATCCGACCCTTGGTGA
>CAXGRW010000039.1:0-16461 GCA_964012125.1 uncultured Rhodopirellula sp. | reverse complement strand
GCCCATGCTTTACCTGCACCAAGTGGACAATCCTCAGTTCGATATACAGTCGTTAATCATGCGAATAATGGTCGTGGCTTTTTTGTTCACCATTGCATCGGGATTACCCGTGCTGGGCCAATTGACGATCACCAACCCAGATGAGGAGAGTCCTCGTGGCAATGTTCGACAAGTGTCGCTTTCAACACCGGCACCATCTTCAACATCGGCGCCGTCCCCACTATCGATCAACGCGCCCATCCCAGCCACGCGTCCACCGTCCCAGCAACTGAGGATCAGAGTCCAATTTTTGGAAGTTGACCAAACCACACGTGAAGCAATTTACGCTGGCCTTGGAGCAGATGTCCTTCGCACATCGACCAACCTGCCGCTGGAAACATCGCAAGATTCAGATTCTAAAACACTGAATGACTTTCCCATCAAATCAGACGCGGTAACCAGGACAACTGCTTTGGTGACACAGGCAGTTTTAAACACCGCAGAAGTTGCTGGCATTCTCAAAATGACCGAGGCCTCAAACAACTCGATCATTGCTGATGCTCCTAACCTACTGCTCCTGAACGATAATAAAATCGAATTAACGGATATGATTCAGCGTCCCTTCGTCGTCAATCATGAAAAGCAGGGCGATGAAACCAGACCGATCTTGCAGCACATCGACGAGGGAACACGACTGGGGATCATTGCGAGAATCGAATCACCAACTGGTTCACTCATGCAACAATTTCAAATGGGTTGCGAAATTGTTTCACGGCGAGTGATCGAAACGCGGACAGACTTTCTATTTGGCCATGGCCCGAAGCCTCTGAAAGTACAAATTCCTCACCTGCAGGTCACCACGGCTAGAGCGACTGCGAACCTCGCAGCAGGGCAAACACTACTGGTCGACCCACACGTCACTTCGACTCGCAGCTTTCGTAGCGAGACAAGCGTGCCCTTCCTGGGCAAACTGCCGTACGTGGGCCGCTCGTTCAAAAATGTCGCGGTCACAACTCACGATCAACACTTGATTGTGTTGCTAAACCCCGAGTCAGTTTTAGAAAACTGACGGCAAGGGAATCTACCAAGCACCTGCCACTAGCATCACGAATCACACATGCGTGAGCTCTAGATTCGGTAATTTGGATCTGTGTTCGGATTCGGACATTGGACTGCGCGGCGCGAAAAACCTGAAACCAAAAGACGGGCATTCAAGAATAGCGGGACCGCTGCATGATTCGTGACAACCTGTCTGTATTCACTTGACTAACAGTCACTCGATCCGCCACGGCTTGTTGGGAGCAACCGCGGTTGTTTACAGACCCCGCCTGTTAGACGACCTAATCTGCGACAGCCAACCCCGAGTCATCTTCATCGCTTCTGATTTGCGCTCGAGGTTTCTGCTTGATGGTTCCCGGCACCAGCCATGGGCCACTGCCATTGTCTTTGATCAATTGTGCCAATTCATCATTATTGATCGACTCGACTTCGAGAAGTTTTTGCGTCACTGCTTCGAGCACTTCTCGTCGTTGCTCGAGGATTTCGCGTGTTTGCGTTAGTTCATCCTCAATGATCCTGGCCACTTCTTTGTCAATCAGCTTGGCCATATCCTCACTATGCGACATTTGGAATCCATCACCACCACCACCTGCCAAAAACGCAGATTTGGAACTTCGTCTAAAATTAATTCGTCCGAGCCGACTCATGCCGTAGTCCATGACGATACTTCTGGCAACTTCGGTACAGCGTTCCAAGTCATTTTGGGCCCCTGTGCTGATGTCCTGAAAGATCATTTCCTCAGTCAATGTTCCGGCCAGCAACACCTTCATGTTGCTTTCCAATTCAGACTTCGTCATCAGATAACGCTCTGACTCGGGCCGTTGCATGGTGTATCCGAGTGCCGCCAACCCACGAGGAATGATGCTCACCTTGTGAACGGGATCAGCATTGGGCAGCGCGGCAGCGACAAGGGCATGCCCCGCCTCGTGATAAGCGACACGAATTTTTTCATCTTCATTCATCACTCGATTTTTCTTTTCGAGCCCGGCGGTCACCCGTTCAACCGCCTCATTGAACTCGTTAATCCCGACGGCACGCTTTTCAGCTCTCGCCGCGAGCAAGGCTGCTTCATTGACAAGGTTTGCAAGGTCTGCCCCGACAAAGCCTGGGGTGATCGATGCAATGTCTTTCAAGTCTACTTTTTCATCCAGCTTTACGTTTTTGACGTGCACGCGAAGAATGTCTTCACGACCACTAATGTCTGGTCGATCGACCAACACATGTCGGTCGAATCGTCCTGGACGCAACAACGCGGGGTCAAGCGTCTCTGGGCGGTTGGTAGCAGCGACCACAATGACACCTGAATTGGAATCAAAGCCATCCATCTCTACCAACAACGCATTGAGAGTCTGTTCGCGTTCATCATGTCCACCCACGGTCGACCCGCTTCGACTTTTCCCCAAGGCATCGAGTTCATCAATAAAAATGATACACGGTGCACGACTGGTGGCCTGCTGGAACATGTCTCTGACGCGAGCTGCACCCACACCAACATACATCTCGACGAAATCGCTCCCTGACAAACTGAAGAAGGGGACACCGGCTTCACCAGCAATCGCTTTTGCCAATAAAGTCTTCCCCGTACCCGGAGGCCCCACCAGCAGAACTCCTTTAGGAATTCGGCCTCCCAGCGATTTGTACTTATCGCTGTTCTGGAGAAAGTCCACGACCTCTCGAACCTCTTGAACTGCTTCGTTGATCCCCGCAGCATCATCAAACTTAATCGCCAGATCTTCCTGTCCATAAAGCTTGCCACGACTCCGAGAAAAAGCCATCGGCGACCCGACACCACCCAATCTCCGCAGCATGATGATTCCAAGAATGACAAGAACACCGATCATCAGAAGTTCAGGCCAGTGATCTCGAAACAAGCGACTTGGTCGTGCGTTGTCCCAGGTCACGCCGGAAGCGTTGAGGTACTCGACGAGCCGTTTGTGCTCAGCTTCGTTATTCGTATCACGAATCGTTTTGAACTCCACCATTTTGTAAGCACTGACCGGACCCTTGTTATCGATCCCACGTGCACGATAGGCAACTTTTCCAGTGATCTCACCATCCGCAACCCTGACATCCTCAAGACCACCAAATTCGACTTGGTGATCAGGACTTTTCGTCGATGAAACAATCACGGTTACCTTGGGATCAATGACTACCTTTGCCACTGTCCCCTCCTCGGCCGAGCCAGATTTCACGGATTCTGAATCGGACCTGGCGGCATCCACGGCTGTTGCCTCAGTTACAGCAGCCTCAGTCCCAGCAGCCTCAGTTACAGCAGCCTCAGTTACAGCAGCCTCTGCCGTGCCCTCCTCTGCTTCAACAGCATCCGTGCCACCTTCCCCGCGGGTAGCATCCTCAACTCGGGCACCCGCCTCAGCGACCTTCAGATTACTTCCGGGGCTGCCCTGATCGTTGAGCGGCGCCAAAGCAGTGTCAGCCTGCCGGGCTTCGGCCATTGCGGCCAACAATTTCATCAAGTCCGGGTAGCGCAAGCGCATATCGCTGCCACCGAACAAGAACGCACTGAGCAATACCGCTGATACGATCGCGATCAACACGAACCAGACATTGCCACCGCTTCTCGGCTCAGAACCATTTGAATTTCGTTGCTTGTCGTCACTCATCAGCTAAATTTTTGCGGGTGTTATGGATGCGGGCAGGATGTGTGCAACCTGCCCTTATTAAAAGTGATTGAAAGGACCTTCGCGTTCGACTGGCACTACGCCGTTCTCTATCGTTGCCCGCCAGAAGGGGCTGTGGCACAACTTTCCGCTTCGAAACCTCGGATTCGCGAGCAAAATTGTGCGTAATCCAACCGCTTCCTAGCATCAATCACGGTCCAGCAACGAAGTTCACACTCCAGTTGATCGATGAACCGTGCGTGCATTCTTCGATCATCCGCCTCACAAGGCAAGCAGGGAGACGGTCTCTGAAAGTTATGGTTGGTGTGGACGAAAAGTTCAAATCCCGAATAAAAAACGCGGTAAATCACGGGAAATCGAGCGAAAAAACGCCGCAATTCAATGGTATCACAGTCAGCCAGTTTGAAACCAAGCCGACCAACCACGCACCCAGTGCCCCCTTCCAAGGTCGCTCACCGGCCCCAAGCGTTGGTTCAGCACGGGCCCGCCGTGAGCAACTTTTGAACTCAATGGTCATTTTTACGGCCAAATGAACAGTGCGACAGAGTCTGTTGTGATAAGTTTCCCAAACCGCGGAGACCCCCCGCGTTAACTACGAATCGGGGAAACAAAACAGACAGATAGACGCCGACGACGGGATTCCGTAAACAAAGGTCCCTCCACCTCACTCGCTGGACGCTATTTTGAACCAAGACGGACCCCATCCCGAGGACAACCGCGCCTGTCAGAACGTAGCCGTTCTGGGAGCGACGGGCAGCATTGGGACCGCGACAATCGATGTTGTGACCCAACTCAATCGGGTCGATCCTGACTTCCGCTGGCACGTCAGCGTTGCTTCTGGGCATAAGAACACCCCATTGCTAGCCGATCTGGCGTGTGGCCTCGAGCATCCCCCCGACCGAATTGTGCTATCGGACAACAAGAGTGCTGAGGGCTTGGGGCCCGCCGAAGCTCAATTCGATGCGCTCGGTTCGCAAATCGAGTTTGGCCCTGATGCCCTAGTTTCTGCAGCCAGTGACAAATCTGTTGACGTTGTGGTCGCGGCAATCGTAGGTCGCGCGGGGCTGGAAAGCACGATGGCAGCGATTGAGGCAGGGAAACGCGTGGCTCTTGCGAACAAGGAAACGCTGGTGGTCGCTGGACCGGTGGTCAGTCGGTGCTGCGAAAAAAGCGGCGCAGAGCTACTGCCGGTGGATAGCGAGCACTCGGCCATTTTTCAATGCATCCAGGCAGCTGATTCCAAACCCAAAAAATTGATTTTAACGGCGAGTGGCGGCCCATTTCGCAACTGGACCCGCGAGCAAATGGATGCAGCAACGCCCGAGTCAGCTCTGGCGCATCCGACATGGCAGATGGGTCCGAAAATCACGATTGACTCGGCCACGATGATCAACAAGGCCCTGGAGATCATCGAAGCTCGATGGCTTTTTGGTCTACCTGCCGATGCGATTGAGGTGGTGGTTCATCCACAATCGATCATCCATTCGATGGTGGAGTTCGAGGATAGCTCAGTGATTGCCCAGCTGAGCCCGCCCGATATGCGGTTACCAATCCAATACGCCTTGACCTACCCCCGACGTCTGCCGTGTCCCAGTCCTGACTTTGACCGGACTAAGCCTTGGGACCTTACACTAGAGCCAGCTGACCCAGAGCGATTCCCTGGGCTGGAACTCGGTTTTGAGGTAGCGGCCGCTGGCGGGACCGCGGGTGCGGTCCTGAATGCTGCCAATGAAGAGGCGGTCGGCCTGTTCCTCGCCGGAAAAATCAGGTTTACTGACATCGTGCGGGGATGCCGCGAAGTGCTTGAAAACCACTCTCACGAGTCAGATCCCCCTTTGGATCGGTTACTGGAGCTCGATCGCTGGGCACGCAAGGAATTGCACAAACGTTTTGGAGTCTCGTGAGAGACACCCCGCGGCGACAGCCCAGACCGTGTTTTTTGTGGTCAAATTCGTTCCCGATCGAATTTGACTTCGCCTGTTATCCCTGCAAACTGGTCGAAATGACATAATCTCACGTACTGCATCAGCGTAGTGACTGCGTACGATCCAGCCTGCACCAAGACCTGACACCCGCCTGAACCTGAACAAGGCATCCTGAATGTTGCTCGAATTTCTCTCCACTCATCTTCTGTTGGCAGCAGACGAGAGCTCAAATTTCCTCGTTTCTCTGTTCTCGTCATTCGCCCTTTACGGGCGAGTTGCACTAGGCATAGGACTGGTCATTTTTGTCCATGAGCTCGGACACTTCGTCGCTGCCAAAACATTTGGTGTGAAATGTGAAAAGTTCTACGTGGGATTCGATGTCCCGATCCGTCTAGGCCCCATCAAATTCCCACGCACCTTGGGAAAGTTCCGTTACGGCGAAACGGAGTATGGCATCGGAATTGTGCCGCTAGGCGGTTACGTGAAAATGCTTGGGCAAGATGATGACCCGCGCAAGCAGGAAGAAGAAGCAAAACGCATTCAGGTCGAGAGCGAAGGTGAGGAATCTGAAGAACATGCGGCACCAAAACTTGACCCACGGAGCTTTCCAGCGAAGCCAGTTTGGCAACGAATGATCATCATCAGCGCAGGTGTGGTCATGAATGTGATCACGGGCGTTCTGTTCGCCGCGATTGCGTACGGCTACGGCGTTGGATATAGCCCGGCAATCGTTGGTGGTGTTGTTCCCGGCGGTCCGGCATGGCAGGCTGGAATCGAACCTGGCGGTAAAGTCGTTTCGGTCGGCACCTGGAGTGATCCAGAGATGCATTTCCGTGAAATGAAAATGGAAATATTGACCGATGGATTGGAAAATCCGGACAAACCCATCGATGTTGAAATCAAGTACGAAAACGGTACCCGCAATTTTGAACTGGTAACACAATCTCGCCCTGAAATGAAGGATGCGAGAATGATTGGGATCGCCATCCCGAATGTCGCGACACTCGCCGCCACCCCGTACACGTGGCAGGGCACCGTTGCCTCGCAGATTTTTACAGAGCAGGACGGGGGAGCTTCGATCATTGCCTATGATGGAACGCCGATCAATGAACAGGCAATCGTGCCCGGAACGCCCTTCTTTGATTACCTCTATTCGAACCCGAACAAAACAATCCAACTGACTTTGCGACGGGCAGATGGAAGCGAGCAATCAGTTGCTTTGCCGCCACAGCCCTCCAAGTCACTTGGAGTCAGATTTGCGATCGGCCCTGTCGTTGCGTTGGTCGAGAATGGCCCTGCTGCCAAAGCTGGCATGCAAGTTGGCGACGTGATTCAAAGCTACGGTGATACAACGGCACCGGATGCATACGGAATGGCAACTGATCTTGTTGGTGCCAAAAACACAGTGAATGTCACCGTCAGTCGAGGTGATGGTGATGATGCGAAAATAGTCGAACTCGCTATCACACCAGTGGCTTCCCCTCAAACCCTGCCACCGAACCAAAGTATTGCTGGCGAAATCGCGATCAATGCTGTGGGCTTTGCCTATCAACCTCAGCCTGTGATCTCGAAAATGCTCGCGGCGGCAAAAAATGCAGCAAACACTGAAACCGACAATGATGATGTATCACTTCAACCAGGTGATGAAATCAAGGAAGTGCAACTTGTAGGCTCATTGCCCGGCAATGAAGCGTTGAACGATGAGCGTTTCAAACTGATCATGGACCAACTGCAAGCGGGTTGGACGATCACCCCCGTTTCCCCGCTCAACGCCCTGATCGAAACCATTCAACTGCTGCCGGAAGGAACCGAGCTCAAGGTGATTGCCAATCGCCCAGACGACAACAAAGTGATTGAATCAACGCTCGTCGTCAGTGCTGATGAGAGGAATCAATTCGAACGTGGCGTCGCGTTCACACCAACCGAGTCGATCCAGCAAGCAACCTCGCTTGGCTCAGCACTCACGCTCGGAGTCAAGGAAGGATATCGAAGATTCAACGACGTGATCCGTTTCCTACGGATGCTGCCGCGTGGAAAGATCAAACTTCGGCACGTGGGCGGCCCGCTGGAAATTGTCAACATTGCCAAGAACGAAGCCGAAAAAGGAATATCACCTCAACTGATGTTCCTGACCATGCTCAGCATGAACTTGGCAATCCTGAACTTCCTGCCCATCCCAGCTTTGGATGGCGGTCACATGGTATTCCTGATTTATGAGCTCGTCGCAGGCAAACGTGCCAATGAACAACTCGAATTCAGACTCACCTTGGCTGGCGTCCTAGCGCTGCTGGTGCTGATGGTCGTCGTTTTCGCGAATGACATCCTGAGGCATCTTTAGATCGCGCGGACTTTTCCATTCGACACGAGATCAAAGGTCACCTCGTCACAACAGTCGGTAAGTGACTCACGAACGAGTCAATAAGTGACCCACACACGCAACAATCGCAAGTCCTGACGTTCAGGACTGGACTAGCTGTGGTGTTCAGGACTGGAGTAGTTCTGGCGTTCAGGACTGCGTTGCAGAAGTGAAAACGTGAAGTTCACGGCGACACTGGCTAATTCCCCACCCGCTTTTCCCACCAGACTTGTGAGAGCACGAGTGGGATCGTTGGGCTGGGTACCGCAGTTGGTGGGCAATTTAATAGCGTGCCACACCGGAATCGACCTGCAGACTCCAGGCATCGATTCCCCCAGCCATATTCTGTGCATTGGCGTACCCTCTCTCTCGCAGAGCTTGTGTCACCTGCATGCTACGTCCACCGTGATGGCAGTGCACCACAATGCGTGAGTCCTGATGTGGTTCCAATTCTTCAAGCCGCAATCGCAACTCACTCATCGGCAGCAAAACGCTTCCTTCGATTTTTGCTATGTCATACTCATTTTGCTCACGAACATCGAGCAGCAAGAATGCTTCCTCTTTTTGCTGCATCTCGTTGACCGTAGCGACATCGATTTCGATGGGCATTTCAGCTTGTTCAGACATTGAACCTTCCTGCAATATTTTTAAAGACGGCAATTGGAAATAGGAGTTTCAATAACCGCAGAGGCGCCTACAGTTTCGAGGCGTTCCATGGCATCAATCACAGCGCCACGTTTGACCATGACTCTCACACTACACCACTCAGGGTCTTCGAGTGTATTAACGGTAGGTGAATTAAAACCGGGTGTAATGGCCTCAGCGGCTTCCAGTTTGCTTCGTGGCACGTTGTATTCCAGCAACGAATAGTCGCGAGCGATCACCACGCCCTCGAGTCGCCGCACTACTCGGTCCGCCGTTTCGGTATCCCGGCATCGGTCATTTTGAATCAGTACAGTTTCGTACGAATCAATTTCTTCCAGAATCCTTAGTCGATTGGCTGCTAACGTGCTGCCAGTTTCAACAAGATCAACAATGGCATCGGCGACGCCCAACTGGATCATCACTTCGACCGATCCTGACAAGGCAACTAGATGGGCACTCGCTTGATGTTTGGCGAGGTAACGCTTTGTGATGGCAGGAAAACTTGTAGCGATGCGTTTACCATCAAGATCCGCGGCTGAGTTCAGATTTGCATCGTCAGGAACACAGATAGCTAGTCGGCACCGCCCAACGCCAAGTCTCATTCGCACTTCGGCACTACCACCTGATTCCTCCAACAGGTCACTACCTGTGATCCCCATGTCGATCGCCCCCTCGGCGCACAGGGTTGGGATGTCATCAGTGCGCAGAAAAATCAACTCTACTGGCAAGCCGCTGACACGAGCAAAAAGGCCCCGACTTTGCCGTCGGAAACTCAGCCCTGCTTGCTTCAGCAGATCGCCCGCGATGTCGCTTAGACGCCCCTTACTGGGCAAGCCGATCCGTAAATTATTTCCAGAGTCCAAAGTTTTCACTCACTCTCAGAGGATGATGATATCGAGTCACTGTCAGTAGGACGACTTGCTTTTTCAACCAGTCCTGAGGTTCCCTCGCGGCGAGCCAACTCCTGAGCGACCTCATGAAGATCAACGCCACGCCACGCCAACAGGACCATGGTGTGATAAATCAGATCCCCGGCTTCGTAAACAAAATGCTTTCGTCCCTCGTCGCCCGCTTCAGCGGCAGCTTCGATCAGCTCCTCGGCTTCCTCGCGAATCTTGCTACCAATTTTCGCGGCGCCACCTTCCATCAACTTGGTTGTGTAGGAACCAGCAGGACGTTTTTCGGCTCGTTCTTGCAAGATTTGCATCAAACGAGTCAGAGATTCAAGCGACTGGCTCATCATTCAAGGATCTAGAGGGAATTGCGACAGGGTTTGTTCACGATGTTAGACGGAGAATGCCAAATTGCCAACGTCGAGACCGGCGGGGATGACCGCGAACCTGCTTGGTGGGTTCTGTCTCTTCCGGTTTTCGGTACGCTAATGATCGCAGTGACTTACCGTGCATGACCGATTTCGACGCCAAACCGCCACTATGATTACCATTGTCGACTACCAGATGGGAAACCTTCGAAGCGTTCAAAAAGCAATTGAGCGAGTCGGAGGTCAAGCAAAAATCAGCTCTGACCCCCTGGAAATCGCTTCCGCAGAAAAGCTGATTCTGCCCGGAGTGGGTGCTTTTGGTGACGCGATGGCCGAAATTCACCGCCGTAACCTCGCCGCTCCCATCGTCGATTTCATTCGCTCCAACCGCCCCTTCCTTGGTATTTGCCTCGGTTTGCAACTGCTCTTTGAGCGAGGATTCGAAAATGGTGAACACGAAGGACTTGGTGTTCTGAAAGGAGACGTTGTGCGTTTCGATCTGCCATCAAGCTACAAAGTTCCCCACATGGGTTGGAACACCGTCACAAAACTAGCCGATGCCCCCATCCTCGCTGACACACCTGAAAATAGCCATTTCTACTTTGTCCACAGCTACTACGTGAGACCAGCAGATCCCTCCATCATCGCTTTGGAATGTGATTACGGAGGAAAGTTTTGCGCCATGGTGCGACAGGACAACCTCTTCGCTACCCAATTTCACCCTGAAAAAAGTCAAACCAACGGTCTCCAAGTACTCAAGGCCTTTGTTCAAATCAACCAAACTGGCGATGCCGCCAACTCAGAGGCCTCAGCAACATGACCGACCAAAGTAGAAAACAGCTTGGAAGATGATGTGGACGTAAATTACCTGCGTCACCACTCTTACAGCAACCATCACTTGAACGCATGAATGACACACCTGTCATCTTGGCTGTTGGCGTCGCAGGCACTGGAAACCAAAAGTAGGAAACTCAGAACTGAAGCATCAGCTTCGCACATGCCCCACACCGGCCGAACGCCGTCAAATTCGATTTTGCTACCGCTGCCCATAACCTCCCACCTTTCTAGGCAGCAGGTTCACCTCTGAGTTAAGCCCTCAATGCAAGCATTGGAAGAGCCATTTCGGATTCAAAGCAAGAGAAAAACCACTACTGCAACGCTTCCCCACCCCAGCCTCAGACACCTACCCATGATCCTGCCGAATTTAGTTTGCAGCTGATGCTCTCAGGTTACGCCGCCAGCCTTTGATGTTTCGGTAGCCACGAACGGGATCCTGTGCAGTCTTCCATGAGGCATGTCCTGAGCATGAGAGCAGGCAGCGGTATCGACAGGGACCGATCATCCTGCGATAGACATTAACTGTTTTCGTTGACTTCGTTGACTTCGTTGTCTTCGTTGTTTTCGTTGACTTCGTTGTCTTCGTTGACTTCGTTGACTTCGTTGACTTCGTTGACACTTGCCTTCGCGAACCGCCTTACCCGTGGTGGCCCCGCCAACTGTGGTGGCCCCGCCAAGCTATCGCGAAGGAAAGTCAAAGTAGAACGTCGGTAATTTTGCTTGCGGTGAAAGCCCTTCTTCGAGATACCCTCATGCAATCGCATCATCGAATTCTGGTTCGCAGTCTGCTGCTACTTCTGTTGACCCAACTGGCCAATCAACTGTCTCTGGCGCAAACCGATTCCACATCAGCACAAAAATCTGAAACCCAGAACGACCTTCAAACACTCCAAATCAACAGCGACCAAGCCAAAGATTCAGTTCAGTGGTTAGCCACCAAAGCATCCAAGCACATCCCCCGCACCATGAATGGTGATAAAAACTGGGGAGGCACAAAACGTGTTTGGGCAGGCGTTAAAATGCGGATAGATGGATTCAAACTTCGCACTAATCGCAGACATCGAGAATTAGAGCAGGGAAGATGGGTCAAGTATGAAGTGACGCTTCCCGATGTGCCTCCCGCCATCAAAATCACCGACGTGATTCCGATTATTGATGCGACAACAGGGGAACAGAGCTGGACGATCACATCATCGGTCGTTTCGCCCATGGAATTTGAAGCACGTATCCAACGTTGGAATTTAGGCGTCAAACTATTCAGCGTAACGGTAGTTGGCAAAGCACGAATCCGGTTGAACTCAACGCTATCGGTAGGCTTCCATGCGAACTACGGAGAAATCCCACCAGGCTTAGTGATTGCCCCCACCGTTCAGAAAGCAGCATTGGTGATGGAACACTTCGAAGTGGATCGTGTCAGCAATATCGGCGGTGATGTTGCCGAGCAATGGGGTGAACTGCTGGAAGACATTCTGATTGAGCGTCTGGTAAAACGGCAAAATGAAAAGTTGGTTGGCAAGCTCAACAAGTCGATCGAGAAAGAGCGGGACGACTTGAAACTCTCACTATCGGAGTGGTTTGAAAACTGGGGCCGTGGTAGCCAACCAGCAGACACATCCACCTCTTCCCCACCGGTGACCACTCAGACGCCTGCTAATTGAGCCAGCTTATCTGCCGCGGCTCCTTGATCGATGGCTTCGGCGGCGGTGGCTGCCCCCTTTTGCAAGGAATCTGCTTTTCCGGTCAGGAAGAGTGCTGCAGCGGTACCTGCAATGACTGTATCGCGGCAGGGTCCCGGCTCGCCAGCAAACAGCCTGCGTATGATATCAGCGCTGACTGCTGGATCCGGAGCCGACAATGCTTCATGTCCGACGGGCAGTAAACCAAAATCACTTGCTGTCCATCGGTGACTGGTCTCCTGGTCATCACAAACCTCGATCACGGTGGTTGTCCCATCAAGTGAGACCTCATCCTGGCCATCTTCTGCATAAACAATGAAGGAACGATTTGTTCCAAGTTGCCGAATCGCGGCAGCAACCTTGGCCTGAGCGTCCGAACTGGAGGTTCCCAGTAATTGATGGGTTGCTCCTGCTGGATTGCACAAAGGGCCTAGCAGATTGAACAATGTTTTGACGCCAAGCTTACGCCGCACACCCACCACATGCCGCATGGCAGGATGGAGTTTAGCAGCGAAACAAAAGCAGATTCCAATTTTGTCCAATCGCTCAGCCACAACATCCGCCTCTGACTCGATACCCACACCAAGCTCTTCCAGAACATCCGCTGAACCCGTCAGGCTGGTCGCCTTACGATTCCCATGTTTGGCGACAGGCAGACCACACGAGGCAGCCACCATAGCGACAGCGGTGCTGATATTGAATGTTCCACTACCACTGCCACCAGTCCCGCAGGTATCAAGCAGCATGTCATGGTGATGTGGAATTCGGGTCATGTGGCGTCGCATCGCCTTGGCTGCACCCACCAATTCACTGACAGCTTCGCCTTTCGCTTTGAGGGCCAGCAACAAGTCAGCAACCTGTTGCTCGTCAGCAGCTCCTTGCAGCATGGCATCGATCAGATCGCCAGTGTGCTCTTCGCTCAGATCATCCCCTTGCTGGGCATGCGAGATTGCTTGCTGAAATAGCGATTCATTGGGATAACTTGAATTCATGGCAGCTTGATTTTTGGTTGGATAATTGTGTCAAAGCGGGGAAAGTTGGGTGACATGCAGATCTGCAACAAGGAAATATTAGCGTCTGTCGATTTCGGGGTCGTCGTGCCAACCATGGAAACTTAAACTGTTCTTATGACACGCAAGATTATTATCGACTGTGATCCGGGAATCGACGATGCTGTGGCGATTGCCATGGCTCTATTTGACCCCCGACTGGAAGTGCTCGCGATCACGGCTGCCGCTGGCACTATCGAAGCATCACAAGCCACCACGAACGTAACCGGAATTGTCGGACAACTCGACCCACCTCGCTATCCGAGGATTGGAAAAGCGACTGCTGCCGACACCCCCCCTGTGGTAGATGATAATGTGCTGCACGGTAATGATGGCTTGGGAGGATGCAATTTTGAGCCCTCTGGCCGACAACACCAAACGCCCAGCGAGAAAGTAATTTCGGAGCTGGTGCACCAAAATCCGAACTCCATCACGCTGGTATGTCTCGGCCCACTCACCAATCTCGCGCGGCTTTGTCGACGTGACCCCACTGCCATTCCACTGATCAACAATCTTGTCATCAGTGGAGGTTCTGTCAGCCATCCGGGAAATGCATCCCCCACGGCTGAAAGCAACATGTTTTACGATCCTCAGAGCGCCGACCAAATATTCGATTCGGCTACCACCAAAAGCCTGGTACCGCTCGATGTGACTGACCAAGTGCAGTTTGGTGTCGAATTGCTTGAAAAGCTGCCCTCTCGTTTTACACGTGCCGGATCATTGCTGCACAAGATCATGCCTTTTGCTTTTCGAATGGCACACAGGCATCTGGGCCGTGAATTGATCTCGCTTTACGACCCCACCGCCTTGATGGCGGTGCTGGAACCAGACCTTTTTCAATGGTCCAGCATGCGTGGCAAGGTGGAACATCGTGGTTCGCTAACACGTGGCGCCACCGTATTCGACCAGCGTCTGCGTCCTGAGTGGCCTGTCAACATGGAAGTTGCAACAAAAGTCGATGCGTCTGAAGTACAAGCCGCCATTATCAGAAGCCTGCGTTACGCAGGCCAAGAGAGCTAATCAGTAAACTTCACGATCAGTGCATGCAGAAAGCAGCAGCGACTCAGATCCCGTAGCGATCACTCAGGCACCTGCGGTGAGTTGCAGCCAACTCGGCTCGCCCTCGCTGTCCACACTGAGTGGCGGTCTCGTGAACTCGTTCAAGAATTTCGCCGTAGACAGTGATCGGTCCGGCACCTAGATCCCAACCAGCCGCCATGTAGCAATCGTATGCATCGGCAACTTCTCCGGCCGCAAGGTGCATGACAGCTCGCTGCGTCCAATAATCTGTCACCGCTGTTCTGCGGTCAGCATTTTCGGCCTTCGAGACCGTCGACAAGTACTCTGATTTTTCAATCGCGGCCTCATCCAATTGACGCATTCGCTCGATGCTGAACTTAGATGCATCATCGGTTGCCCAATGTGTATTTAGACGCACAGACTGATCTGTAAATACTGAACAACGGACAGCCTTGGAATACGCATCAATCGCCAGTTTGGTGCGACCGGACCGCTCTTCGCAATAGCCAAGGATTTCCCAACCCCAGGCAAGGTGTGGGGCCAGCGTTGTTACCGCCTTGGCATGCGATGCTGCGGCATCCCAATTCTGCTCGACCAACTCCACCGCATGCTTACCAGACACGATCTGCTGACGATGCTTATCAGGAATTCTCGAATGATCAAAGACCCACTCTGTGAGTTGGTTTCTACCCACCGATTCAGCATCCAGCCCGATCGCAAGCTGCAATGATTCCACATCTGAATGGCACAGTGCTTTCAAAATCAATTCGCAGTGTATCGCCACCTCTGACACTTGGGCGTCCAGCAAACAAGCCGCGACTTGCTCAGAATTGCCAGCCATCTTGAGTGACTCGGCCAAACCGTCAGGCAAGTGGCCAAAGGCCCAGTTGAGCAGCTCGTCATCACCTTCCGCGTGACCAGTCGAACGTGGAAAAATAGCAGGAATCGCATGACGCCTTGAATCATGCGAAATCCGCTCGATAAGACCGTCGAACACAATCGCCTGGGCGATGTCCCTTCCCCAGGGAATCCAATCCCCACCACCGTGGTACCACTGCACAACTTCACTTGCCTTGCTGTCCTCATCAACACGCACACACAACCAGTCACCAGAAGTATTTCCGATCAATGGAATCAGGTCGCAGCTCATCAGTCCAGGCCAAATGGGCTCGGGAGCATCAGACAACAACAAAGCCGGATCAACAGCACAGCAATATTCACCACAGCTGTGGCGTTGCCAGATCTCGGAATCGAACCAATCGATCAACGCAGGCGAAAAAACGCACTGATATCGTTCGGCGAGACGTTCTGACCATGAATCAGAACTTAGCGATTTTGGTTTAGAAGAACCGGACAAATTGCTATGGTCACTGCGTGATGAACTGGAGCAAGAGAAACGCGATGCCAAAAGTGTCATGGACAGATAAGTCGTCGGTCACCCAACGTAAAGCATGGCACATGCATGAAAGGCTAGCGAGTTGCGAACAGCATCGGCAAGGGGAGAATCGGCTTGTTTTTTCATGAATCAATCAGATTACCGTGCATGCCAGTGCATTCGCTCCACCGATCATCCAGATACATCGCTGACCCCGAACCCCGTACGCAGCCTGTCACAAGGGAAAAGCGCTCCTGCCTCGCTCAAAATCCCGCCATGCGTCACGTGAATGCGATGGGGTAAAAAGACGGTCAACCGTCTCGATTCGAGGCAAACCCTTCGCCGTTCGGTACCATCCAGACAAGTTCATCCCTTCCCCCAAAGCCCCCCCAACGGGTTGCCTGTTTAACATTCAGTTATCAGAGTTTGACCGTATAGAGTCTGCTGAAGCTTTCTGGATTGACGACCCCATGCTGAAACATCCGGCTTTTCAGCAGATCAGATGATTGTCCCGTTTCGCTTTCGTTCAAAGCATCTTCTGCCGCAAGCACGTAAGGCATGAGATGTTGGTGCTCTGCTTGTGTGCGTGCCGATCGAAGAACGGCCCTGCATTGGACGACGCCTTGCCCGCTACCAGCCC
>CAXGRW010000038.1:0-16599 GCA_964012125.1 uncultured Rhodopirellula sp. | reverse complement strand
CCGTTTTTAGTCCACTGCTTGTTGGTGCGACTTGTCGTGCTTTGTGGTTCAGACGCCAAGCTGCTGTTGGATCGCTGCAATGTGACCGGGGCCGGTTCCACAGCAGCCGCCAATGATTGTTGCGCCTGCCTTGGCCCATGATTCCGCAAAGTTGGCGTAGGTTTGGTAACCAAGGTCGCAGTCTGGCCGCCAACCAATGTTATCATCCGGGCTGCCAGCATTGGCGTAGGCTCCGACAGGAACAGGGATCTTTGTTGCGAAGATTGCGTCAAGAAAGCGTTGGGTATCCACTGCTGGCGTGCAATTGACCAGCACTGCACTGGCACCAAGATTGACCACTTGAGTAGCAAGCCGTGCCATGTCATGGGGAGTCATCAGGTTTGCCTGCGGTCCGGCCGTCAATGCGACCCATGTTTCCAAATCACAGGACACTGCAGCTTTGGTGGCGGCTATGGTTTCGTCCGGGTGGCAGAATGTTTCGCACAGTAGCAGGTCGCACCCTGCACTGGCCAACGTGGTTGCCATTTCGCGATGTTCAGCCTCAGAGTTTGCGCCGGGTGACAAATCGAACCGGTAACAATCTTCGACCGGCGCAATGCTACCCGCGACCCTGTGATGCCTGGGAACAGCTTCCTTGGTGAGTGCGACGGCAGCCAGAGTTCGTTCCCGCCAAGAACTACCGCTTGCTCTTTGATTGGTTCGGAAGGTGTTGGTGGTGTGCACCGAACAACCATTTTGCGCATAGTCTCGATGAATGGCGGTGATCATGTCTGGGGCGGTCTCAATTGCTTCAGCGCTCCAGCAATCACGTACAGGCGGAACTCCTCGGGCTTCCAGCTCGGTGCCCAGTGGTCCATCGAGCAACGTGATCATCAGGTTCCCGCTGCAACGAGATCCGCTGCCATCTGTTTTGCACCTTTGAGATCCAGTTTTCCAGTTCCAAGCATGGGGATTTCCTCGATTTCAATGAAACTGTCTTGCGCTGGAATAAACAGGTTAGGTAGACCGGCATCGCTGAGTGATTTTCGCATCTCAGTGATGTCTTTCTCTGTTTTAAGGTGCAGGACAATCAGCCGCTCACCCTTTTTGGCATCCGGCACAGCTGTCACGCATAAGCGAACTTGTTCATCATCTTCGCCTTCGCGGAATGCTTGGCTCAGTTCTTCTTCGACACGCACGTGAGGCACCATTTCGCCTCCGATTTTGGAGAACCGACTGAGGCGTCCCGTGATGTGGATGAATCCCTGTTGATCAATGTGGGCGATGTCGCCAGTGACGTACCACCCGTTGCGGATTGTGTCTTTGGTCAGATCTTCACGATTAGCGTAGCCTTTCATCACATTGGGGCCCGAGATCAGCAGCATGCCGTCTTCGTCTGTGTCGAGTTCATCGTCTGTGTCAGGTGTGACCACGCGCGCGGAGACTCCGGGCAGGGGGCGTCCGACTGATCCTTCAATCCGATCAGGTTGGAATTTGGCAGGCGATCGTGAGGGAGGAATGTTGACGGATACCAGTGGGCTTAATTCCGTTGCACCATAACCTTCAACTGGTCGCACCCCGAATTTGTCTTCAAAAGCTGCGAATAGCTCGCCGGGCATCTTTTCAGCACCAACAACGACCACATCGAGTTTTGAAAATTGTTCTGGTTTGACTCGCCGCAGGTAGCCACGCAGGAATGTAGGAGTGCCCAGTAGAACGGTTACACCATATTTCTCCGACAGCTTTCCAACCTGCTTGGCGTCAAGTGGATTGAAATGATAAACACCACACGGACCCAAGCTTTGAACTGCCCATAAAGTCACTGAGTATCCGAAAGAGTGAAAGAACGGCAGGATGCCCAGAACAGTATCTTTGTTGTTCAATCGCACCGCGCGTTCAATTGCATCCACGTTGTGACTGATGTTGGCATTGCTCAGCAGAACACCCTTGGGCATCCCGGTTGAGCCACTTGTAAAGATGACCGTGAGTAGATCATCGGCTTTTATTTTGTTCAGCCCTAACAGAAGATCAAGCAGTGCCGCCGGGATCAGGTAGGCCTGAATGAATGCGATGGTCTTGTCGACGACGGTTACTTTGTCACGCAGCGTATCCAGCATCACCATTTCAGCGTCGACTTCCAGTCCGGTCTTGCTGATGAATTTTTCAGTTGAAAGAACATGTTTGACACCAACGTCCTTGATGCAGTGATTCACTACATCACTACTGACGGTGTAATTCAGGTTCGCTGCAACTCTGCGGTCCATGGCTAATGCTACATTCACAGCAACACCACCGACGCTTGGGGGTAGCAGCACACCGACGAATTGTTCGTCCTTTGCAAATACTTCACGTCGCAATACGCGTCGTAGTGCGAAGACTCGCACCAGCATTGATCGCCCGCTCGCTTGCTGACCCAAGGAGTCTGCTGCTTGCAACGACTTCCAACGCTTTCTCCACACCCTGATGATGCGTTTGGCCAGGATGGGGAATTCCTGACGGTTGTGAATGGTTGCTGCAGCACCCAGTGCCAGGACACTTGAACGCACGTGGGCAAGTGGTGTTTCAGGGGCAAGTGGTTTGCCGATGTACAAGGTCAGTCGCCGGCGGAATTTATTGGGCCATTTGAAAAATAGCTTGCCACCCGAATGGCTGAAGATGCTGCCCCACATTCCTTCCGTGTAGATTGGCAGGATGCAGCCATCCGTACCCTTAAGCATTTTTTGGTAGCCAGGTTTGAAGGTTTGCAGTTGGCCAGTTCGAGTGAGTGTGCCTTCTGGGAAGATACCGATCAGGTCCCCATTCTTGACGCCTTCTCTGCCTTCCTTCAGGGCTCGTCCTATCGACTTGGGGTTGGGTGCCATCAATATGGTGCCGAACTGGTTAGCCAAAGCCTTGAGCATCGGATTCGTGAAATTTCCTCCGTCAACAACGAAGCGGATGTTGCGCGGCAACATCCATAGCAACAACACACCGTCGATCCATGAAACGTGATTGCTAACAACCACACATCCTTGATCTTTTGGAATGTTTTCGAGTCCGACGACCTGTTTGCGGTAGAGGATCGAAAGTAGCACTGCGAAGGGTAGTCGAAGGGTGAATTTGGGCGAGATAAGCAACATCAAGCCCAACGCCACAAGACCAACGACCAAAATCGTGAGGAGAATTTGCCAACCGTCCACGCGAGAATCCTAGTGCGAGGTGAAAACAGAAGTGAGGGTTGGGGCATAGATTAACGGAAACAGGTTGTCAGTACGACTCGAGTTCTGGTCGTAAATGCGACACTGGTAAGCCAGTTTTTGCTTCCCGACGCCTGTCTTCACCAATTCTGTGCTTCCCAGATTGCGACTTGCTTCGAACAACAGAGCCCGAAATGAGCGATTCAATTTGGTCTTTCAGAATAGAATTCGCGTATTCAAATGAGCACCAGAGCTCTTCAGGACTGGACTCGGGGCTGTTTTGAACAAGACTTCAGTAGAACGCATCAACACAGGCGTGTGGGCCGTATCGTAATCGATTCTTCATTGGTCGTTTACTTTGCGAACAGTTGCGACATGTCAGCAAATGCCTTGAATTCAAGTGCGTTGCCGGATGGATCCAGGAAAAACATGGTTGCCTGCTCACCGACTTGACCCTCGAATCTGATGTAAGGTTCGATCTGGAATTTTACTTTTTCGGCGACCAAACGATCGCGTAGGGCTCGCCAGTCATCCATCGTCAGCACCACCCCAAAGTGTGGTACCGGGACAGCATGCCCATCAACTTCATTGTGATGTGTTGATTTGTTGAGGTTCCGGTCCAGGTGGGTGACGACTTGATGCCCGTACATGTCAAAGTCGATCCATTCTTCACTGCTCCGGCCCTCTGAAAGCCCCAAAAGTCCTCCATAGAAAGCTCTCGCTTCGGGAATGTCTCGGACGGGGAATGCAAGGTGAAACGGTTGGATGGACATCGGGTATCATCACAGGGGTAGCGGATAAAAATAAGAAGCACCAACTGTAAAGATTAACATTTTTTGAACTCGTGATTGCCCTTCACTGCATCCAGTGATCAGGAAAATCCAGTGATCAGGAAAATCAGTGCTTGCAGTGTCGTGTTGGTGCCCGGTTAGCCCATTGAAACTTGAAGTCTGATTGCAATGACTCTACGAAATAGAATCTCGCTGGCCAGCGTTTGGCACATCATCCATCCTGAAGTTCTTTGTCTTATTCTGATCATTGCAACAGCCGGTGGTGTATTGGCTGAACGGCCTTTGATATCAGAAAACGATTGGCCTTGGTGGCGTGGACACGGCCAAGATGGGGTGGCCGTTGGGGATCAACATCCTCCCACGCAGTGGAGCCCAACGGAAAATGTTCGCTGGCGATTACCGATCGTGGGCCGTGGGCACGGTTCGCCCACGGTCTTTGCCGATCAGGTATTCCTTGCGACTGCCGATTCGAGCAAGGAAGAGCAGTCGGTTGTCAGTGTCGATCGTGAGACCGGTAAGTTGAATTGGCAGACGGTGGTTCACAAGGGCGGGTTTGCCAACAAGAGTAGAAATGAACTGAATAAGAAGGCATCTCTTGCCTCCTCCTCTGTCGCGACTGATGGTGAAAAACTATTCATCAATTTTATGAATGATGACGCGTTATGGACCACGGCACTTGATCTGAACGGCGAGATTCTCTGGCAGAAGCGAATTGCAGATTATGTGTTGCATCAAGGCTATGGTGCATCGCCCGCAATCTTTGGTGCTCTTGTGATCGTTTCGGCGGACAATAAAAGTGGTGGGGTCGTGGTTGGTTTGAACCGTGATACCGGCAAGGTTCTTTGGAAGCAGGATCGGCCATCGAAACCGAACTATGCGTCGCCGATTATTCTCAATGCTGCAGGTCGCGACCAGTTGATTCTGAGCGGGGGTGACTTGGTCACCAGTCTTGACCCTTTGACCGGAGAGAAAATCTGGGAGATTGAAGGGGCAACAACAGAATGTGTTACCAGTGCAGTGACTGATGGAGACCACGTTTTTACCAGTGGTGGATATCCCACCAATCATGTGTCTGCTGTCAAGGCAGATGGTTCGGGTGAGATCGTTTGGCAAAATAAAAGTCGTGTTTATGTGCCTTCGATGCTTCAACGTGATGGCTATTTGTATGCCACGCTGGATGCTGGGATTGCCGCTTGTTTTCGTTGCCGCGATGGAAAGGAAATGTGGAAGAAACGACTGGGTGGCACCTTCAGTAGTTCACCTGTCATGGTGGGAGATCTGATTTACGCAGCGAATGAGGCAGGCCAGACATTTTTGTTCAAGGCGAGCCCCGATTCGTTCCAAAAAGTCTCCGAAAACAAGCTCGGTGACAGTGTGTTTTCCACCCCAGCGATTTGTGGAAGCCGTATCTATACCCGCGTAGCACATTTTGAAAATGATCAACGTCAGGAATATTTGTACTGCTTGGGAAACTGATTCGCATATAAATAAAGTCGAATGCGGGGAAGTTCAATAAGGGCAATGAGCATGGATTACTCCTGCCTGCATCACAATTTGTATGCGGTCGTTCAACCTCGTGTGCCGACTGAAATGAGAACGCGTGCCGCATTCAGCGCTCCGTTTGTTATGCTTTCGCACATCTCATGTATTGCAGCTTTCTGGTGAATTACATCGCTTACCAGTAGTTTCTCAACTGTTGAGTTTTTTCTTTTGTTCCAGCAGGTTTTGAATTTGGATATTACAGCCCGTCTGAAGGCAGTTGCCTCGAGATTGATTGACCAGGAACAGGCACGAGTCATTGTCCCTCCCCAAAGACCAGGAACAGGACACTGGTTCGGTGGTGGCAATATGGTTCAGGATCAGGAAGGAACGCTTTGGTTGACAGGCCGGTTTCGTAATCAGGGTGATTCACGAACTGGTTTAGGAGCAGGTGAACGTGGACTGGAACTCGCGATTTACCGTTCCGATGATAACGCCCAGACGTTTCAGCAATCGCTGACTCTTTCCAAAGCGGATTTGAACGTGGGGACGCGGGAAGTGTTGTCGATTGAGGGTGCCGCATTGCGATTCATCGACGATCGCGTTGAGCTGTTTGTTTCCACCGAGAAACAGGGTATTGGTTATCCCGAAGAGTTAAGTTCACATCTGAAACCGGGGACGGGAGTCTGGACGATTGATCGCCTGACTGCTGATTCCATCGCCCACCTTTCCAACGCCGCCGTGGAAACGGTTCTTGAGACGGATGATCCGAGGTTCCTGCACATCAAGGATCCTTTTCTGGGATCGCACGAAGGTGCGGACTGTCTGCTGTTTTGTACTCATCCTTTTTGCTGGACGAGTTCCAATACTGGTTACGTCGTGCTGGATGATCGAGCGTTAAGTGTGCAACATGCGAACCTGAATTTCTTTCCTCGTGGTTTCACATGGGACGTGGCGATGACTCGGGGAACTGCACTCGTTAATTTACCTCGCGTTGGTGTTTTGGCTGATCAAGACGTGCAGTTGTTTTTCTACGATGGTGGAGAATGTGTTCGTGATCTGGATCAACATGCTACGGCTGTTAAACGCCCCCGTGGATATTCCTGTGAAGAATTGGGCGGTGTTGCCTATTGTCAGAATGGCGATTTGAACACGGTGCAGCGTTTATCTGTGAATCATCCCATGTTCGTCAGCCCTCACGGGACGGGATGTAGCCGGTATGTGGATGTACTTGCAACAGCAGACAATTACATCGTGACGTGGCAGCAGTCACAGGATGACGGATCGCAACCTCTTGTCATGAATGTGGTCCCGCGTGCTGAGATCGAAACTCTGCTGATCAACTGATGTGGCAGTGGGGCGAAGGTGAGCCGGAAGATAAAACGGTTTTGACGCGTTCGCTGTGCTTTTAACGCGTTCGCTGTGATGCATCGATGTTACGGCAACGGGGTAACGAATACTTCGGTGAAGATGAACTGGCTTCCGAGTCCGGTCAGCACCGCGAGTTCCAGCAGCACGATCCAGCGTGCAGGAGCACCTCGCATCATTTGCCCGCCAATCAGTGCCACCATGGCGGCTGAAGCGATTGCAAACGGCAGCCATCCGGTGGACAGCAGCAGGACATATCCACACAACAGGCCAAAGCAGACGATGGCGATGTCCGGTCGTTTTCGAAATGGTTCTGACACGAGAGAAGAAGCTGCAGGTTCATCATCACTTTTCCGCATGATTGCTTCGAGAAGTGCCCATGCCAAAAAGATCGCCAGCAGTATGCCAACATAAACGGTGAAATCTGGTAGCCATGTCTGTTCTTGCTCTGCTACCAAATTGAATTGTTTGATGCTGTTATCGAGTCGTTCTTGCAGTTCGGAGTCTCTCTCGTAACTGGGGTCCATCCGTAGGCGTGCCAGTTCCGTCTGCACGGTTTCGTTTTGCATTGCCTTTGCGAGTACATTGGCCCAAAAGTCGAGAATCTCTGGTGGTGTTTCTTTGGGGGCCCACCAGTAGTTCGCATTGGTGAGTACCACGGGGATTTTCATCTCAGTGGCTGTGGGCACATGTGGAATCGACTCGTGGCGTTCCTTGCTCAATAGGGCAATGGCACGAATGTTTTCATCTGCAGGTGTGCCTTCGACTCCGCGAAAATCGAGGTATTCCGAGAGCGAAAAAATCCCGGCTTCAAGGTGACCACCGAGGATTTTGCTGTAGCGATCTGCTCCGCCGCCTGCCGACACGATGCTGAGTTCTGCGCCAGGCAACGCTTTTTGTAGCTGTAGAGTAGTGAAGTAAGCAGGGGCACCTTTGTTCGCTCCAAAACGAACGGTGCTTGGTTTGTCTTTCGCAGTCTGCAGAAGATCGACGATGTTCTTGATTGGTGAATCGTCCCGAACCAGGATGACCATCGACATCTCACCAGTCATTGCGATCGGTTCAAATGCTTCTGGACCGTAATCAACTGTTTCTGCAAGTTTTGCAGTGATGATCGCGTTGTGGTGACAGAGGATTTTGTAGCCATCTGGATCAGCGTTTTTTACTTCACGACTGCCAATGGTTCCGCTGCCTCCCGGTTGGTTGATGATGACGAGAGGTTGATCCAGCAGTTGATCCTCGGAGATTCCTTTCTGCAGGATGCGGACAAACGTATCACTTCCACCACCAGCATCGTAAGGAACGACGATATGAATGGGGCGTTCGGGGTATCCGGTTTCAGCTGATTCTGATGTGGAACGGAGGACTTGCCAACCAATCAACGCAGCGATGGCTGTCACTGAAGCGACGTGCCAGAGGATCGTTGGTATTTTCATTTCAGTGGCTCCTGCGGTGATGCCGTTAACACTGAACCAAGTCTCGTTTTCAAGTGAGGAGCCAGCAACATCGCGAGGGCGATCAAGATGAAGACCAGCGAAAGCGGTTGGGTCACAATTGGCCAAAAACTACCATTGGAAGCTTGCAGACCAAGGCTAAGGTTCTCCTCAGCGATAGGGCCAAGTACAAAACCAATGATGAACGGTGCCAACGGGATTTTGACTGATTCAAGAAGAAAACCCAGGACACCAAATCCCAGCATGACCCAGACATCAAACAATCGGTTCGAAAGTGCGAACGATCCGATCACGCAAAAACAAAGAATGACAGGAAGCAGATAGGGGCGAGGGACATGCACCACTTTCGCCAGCAGACGCATCGAAAATATCATCGTTGCGGCCATGACCATGTTGGCAATCAGCATGGCGCCCATAATGGTGTAAACCATTTCCGGACTCTCGCTGAACAAACGCGGCCCAGGTTGCAGGCCATGAATGACCAATGCACCCAACAGGACAGCCTCGACGACACTGCCCGGAAGGCCCATGGCGATCAGAGGAATGAGTGCACCGCCAATGGTTGCGTTGTTGGCCGCCTCGGAAGCGACCACACCGTCTTCGTGACCTGTGCCGTATTTTTCAGGTGTCTTGGAAAGACTTTTGGAAACACTGTACGCGGTCACTGATCCAATGTTGGCTCCAATCCCCGGAAGAATGCCGATCCACGTTCCAATTACAGATGAGCGAATCAGATTGACCCCATGTTTGATAAAGTCTGCTGGTCTCAGGAAAACGCTTTCCTGTCCAAGCTCAATCGGTTTTGATTTTTGTTCGATGTTGGTGATGTCTCTCAGGATTTGATTGACTGCAAACAAGCCGATCAGCACGGGCAGCAATTGGAAACCATCATTCAATTCGGTGATTCCAAACGTTAATCGGGCTTGGCCGGTAGCAGCATTGATGCCTGGCATTGCCAAGAAGATTCCAAGGAAACCTGAGAACAGAGACTTGGAGAGTGACTTACCACCGATGGTCGCAATCAGAACCAGAGCCATCATCACGAGTGAAAAATATTCAAAAAAACCGAATTTGGATGACAGCTTGGCAATGGGGCTGGTCAGTAGCACGAGGAAAACCCACGAGATCATGCCCCCGGCCAGCGATGCCATGACCCCCAGTCCTAACGCACGGCCCGGTTTACCCTGTTGAGCCATCGGGTAACCGTCCAGCGTTGTTATGATCGACGCTGGAGTACCTGGCATTCTCAGCAGCGTTGCGGTGATCATTCCACCACTGACCGCACCCACATAAATACTGATCAGAAATGCCATCGACAGCAGCGGATCAGCACCGTAAGTCAGCGGCAAGACCAGCGCAATCAACATCGTGCCAGTCAAACCTGGGACCGCGCCGACAAAGATTCCCAGCGCCGTGCCGACAGCAACGACAGCGAGTCCGGTAGGGCTGCTGAGGGTTTGGTACGCTGTTTCAAAGCCCGGTAGAGCTGCTAGCAGAGTAAATGAATTGATCACACGCGTGCCTGTTCGATACCATCCATAGAAGCAAGTGCCTCACTGCGTTGGTTGAGTAATCGCTGTACTTCGCCCGTGGTGTCTTCAGACATGACCCGGGTGCCAGCGACTGCTGTTTGTTCAATTTGTTCGGGGCGACGAGCACCCACAATGGCACTGGTGACCTCTGGGCGTCGCAAGACCCAAGCGATGGAAAGTTCCGCTACGGTCCAGCCAAGATCCTTTGCGATGTCATTCAGGCCAGTCACAAACTCAAGGTTGATTTCCAGCTGGGGTGATTGAAATCTTGGGTCACGACTGCGGTGATCCTTTTCGGATAGATCGCGAGCTCGTGCGACGTTGAAGCTACCTGTCAACAAACCCTTACCCATCGGACTGTAGCAGACCACACCAATTTTATTTTCACTACAAAAGGGCATGATTTCATTTTCCACATCAGCTGAAATCATGCTGTAAGGCGGTTGCAGTGAAGCGACGGGATGAATGCTTTGCAATCGTTGCAGCTGGGATACATCGTGGTTTGAAACACCGATGTGTCGAACCTTGCCTTGGTTTTTCAGGTCGACGAGCGTTTCCCATCCCTCTTCGATTTCTTCGTCTGGCTGCGGCCAATGCATTTGGTACAGGTCGATGCAATCAACCTGTAACCGTTTTAAGCTGGCTTCACACTCCGCGATGACGCTGGCACGCTGCAGTGATTTTCCAATCTGACCGTTTCCTGCGTTCGTCCGGCCGCATTTGGTCGCGATCAAAGGCCGATCGCCAACGGGAAGCTCTGCAACTGCTTTACCCACCAGTGTCTCGCTTTTTCCAAGTCCGTAGACAGCAGCGGTGTCAATCCAATTCACTCCGACATCCACAGCTCGTTTGATCGCAGCGATCGCTTGATCATCATCCTGATCGCCCCACCCGAATGCCCATTCGCCACCACCAATCGCCCATGTGCCCAAGCCGACGACGCTGAGGTTCAGGTCGGTGCTGCCAAGAAGTCGTGTCTGCATTCAATTTTTCCCGAGGACTCGATTTGAAATCTCGTGTGTTTGCTGTCTGAACCACACATCTTACTGTGGAACCGAACGCTCTGCGACTGATGGTTGGTTTCCTCTTTTGGAAACGATTAACCGTACGACGGTCCTTAACAAAGGATCGAATTCGTATCGTTATTGCAGGGTCATGAACCGTTCAATCTTTTCTTGATCTTGTCGATTCGCTGACGTAATTCCGATTCAAATCCACGATCGACTGGTTGATAGTAAGTGCGGTCAACCCCCAAGTATTCCTGCGTCGCGACACCGTCTTCTGAGTTGTGAGAATATTGATAGCCCTCGCCGTGTCCCAGCTTGGCGGCTCCTTCGTAGTGTGAGTCACGCAGGTGCTTGGGCACTGGCACAATCTCGTTTTCACGTACGTCCTGGCGAGCTTTCCCGATGGCAGCGGTTGCCGCATTACTTTTGGGAGCCAAGGCTAGATAGGCGACGGTTTGGCTAAGCGTGAGTTGGCATTCAGGCAGGCCAATGAATTCACAGGCTTGCATGGCAGACACAGCAATTCCGAGTGCTTGCGGGTCGGCGTTTCCGATATCTTCGCTAGCCAAAATGACGAGACGTCGGCACAGGAAGCGAATATCTTCACCGCCTTCAAGCATCCGTGCCAGCCAGTACAAACTAGCGTCAACATCGCTGCCTCGCATGCTTTTGATCAAGGCGCTGGCCAGATCGTAGTGGTCATCGCCACTGCCATCGTACCCTCCCATCCGGCTACCGAGAGTTTCGATGGCAATCTCGCGTGTCACACCAGCGGAGTCAGGTTGACAACTCAGAACAGCAACTTCCAAAGCCGACAGGGCCCTTCTGGCATCGCCTTCACTTGCTGATGCAAGGTAGTCGATTGCATCGTCCTGTACTTTGATCTGCTGCTCACCAAGCCCTCGCTCATGATCGCCAACGGCCCGCGTAAGTAATTGGCGGATGTCTTCAGGTTTCAATGCCTCTAGCTGAAACAGTTGACTTCGACTCAGCAACGCACCATTGACTGCAAAGTAAGGATTACTTGTGGTTGCACCAATCAATGCAACGACTCCAGCTTCGACATCAGGTAACAGGGCATCCTGTTGGCTTTTACTGAATCGGTGAATCTCATCAATGAACAGCAGTGGTCTGGAGCCACCGCTGGCGATCGTGTCAGTGGCCCACGCAAGCACTTCGCGGACATCTTTGACGCCGCTGGAAACTGCGCTCAGGGTTCGAAGTTCGCTACCCGTTTCGATTGCTAAAAGATGAGCGAGGGTCGTTTTGCCAGTTCCCGGTGGGCCTGAAAGAATGATTGATCCCAAACGACCTGCATCAATCATTCGCCGTAAGAGTTTGCCCTCACCCAAAACATGCTGTTGGCCAATGAATTCGCTTAAACGCTGCGGACGCATTCTGGCAGCCAATGGTTGCGCGCGATCGAGGTTCTCGTCTTCTGCGTCTGCAAAAAGTGATTGCGTGTGGTTCACATCGGCTCCATGGCAGGAAGGCACCTGTTAGCGTTTCAGGGATCACCGAAATTGACCACTGGACGCAAGAACCATTTGTCGTTCTCGCCCACGTGGCAGATGACCTCGTTCAGGTACAAATGTCGCCCTTAGCGTAACGCAATCAGTCCTCGTGCAGGAACCGGCAGAGAAGTCGCTGGGTGCAAAATATGCAGAGCGGGGAGGTAGGGCAAACGTGCTGACGACGTAGGGAATCAGATGCTAACTTTGCAGGGAAGTTGCGTTTTACGGGAAGAAACGCGGTGTTGGTTCAAGCCCGCGTCCGCATTGTTAAAATTCGATAAGGTCAGTCCTGTGCAACAAGGCTTGTTTTGCAGGTGCTGCGATTTTGATCGGCTCAGGGGTCACCCCCAAGCGTGGCGCTGGTTTCAAGTGGACTGGTTTCAAGTGGACTGGTTTCAAGTGGACTGGTTAACGAATGAAAATCGACAAGGGGGCTGGTCATGTGTCGAGCGTGTCGGGCTGTGTACTGGGCGATTTCTTCGAACGTTGGCTTTGAATCTGCTGCAGTCGACAAATCAGCCACGGCAGCGGTGGGTTGGAAGTATCTGGGCAATCCTCCCCCATTTTTGCGGATGATGCGGCAGTTGTAGTGCTTGTTGCTTCGGTGGCTTTGCTGACGGATTCAGCAGTTGTGCCCGAGCATTCCGGGGGGTGCACATCATGCTGTTTTTCAGTCATCACGTTGTTCCCTGCCGCTCTCGGGATTTTGAATTGAACCGGTGGCATTTTTGTCCGCGAGTCGAAGGTAACGACGTGCGGCCGATACATTGAGAAGCCTGAGCGATGGGGCAAGTTCCCCGCTCGAAGATGAATTGGTGATTTTGCGGGAAATCATAGCCCGGTCAGACGGGCGATTGCGGCTCACTTACGGGTCTGAATCAGCAACAGTCTGCTACCAAGGCACACCCAAAGGTACCTGCAAGGATCACGATTCTCTTGGTATGCTCCGTCGCATGAATAATTACTCAATCTATCGACTCGACCAGTTGAGCGTGGTCGAGGTATCCGGTGCTGATGCAAGCACTATCCTTCACAATTTGACCACCAATGAGGTGCGTGCATTGGGTGATGGTGAAGGGCGAGAGACCTTCATTACTGATGTGCGTGGAAAGACGTTGGGCCATGTTTGCCTGTTCAAGCATCAGGATGGGCTAAGGTTGGTGGGCCCTGTCGGGCAATCCGAGGCGATTTGCTCGCACATTGATCGGTATACGATTCGTGAAGACGCAACCGCTGAGATTCAGGATTCAGAGTTTGTTGGTTTTGTCCTCACGCCTGAATTGGCGGCTGAGTGCGGCTTTGGCGGTGACGCTGAAATGGCGTTGAAGTCATTTGCGTGCGACACTGAAATCGAAGGCGTGACTCTGCAAGAAGTGCGTTGGCTGGGGCAAAATAGTGTTCTGTTGTGCTTGCCAGTTGCCCAAGCTGAACGAGCACTCGATATCTTGGGTTCGCTTGTTCCTGCGGGTTCACAGGTACAAGGTGCAGAGCTAATGAAGCAACAGGTTGGCAGTGAAGCTGCATTCCATGGGGCACGCTTGGTGGCAGGGTTTCCCTGGTATGGGGTGGATCTTGATGAATCGAATTTACCGCAGGAAGCGGATCGCGATCCTGAAACCATTTCCTTCACCAAAGGTTGCTACCTGGGCCAAGAGACTGTCGCACGTTTGGATGCGATGGGTCAGGTGCAGAAGAAATTGGTGCGTTGGAAAATTACAGGTGGTGAGCCTCTTGCCGGCACCTCGTTGTCTGCTGACGAAAAAAAGGTTGCTCGTCTTACCAGCGTTGCCTCGACCGAGCAGCACGGAGTGCTGGCAATGGGATTTGCGCGTCGCAGCCATTTTGAACCAGGTGCCTGTGCTATCGGAGTGATTGAGTCAGAGACAGGTGAAACTTCTGAGACTGCGATCACTGGAACCGTTATTTGATTCGTAGAACTGAGCCCGTGCGTGTTGATTGCGATGGAATTAGTTGAATGACAGAACAGGTGTGAAAATCCAATCTCAAATCGTAATCATCGAGTAAAGGCTGCATAAACGCGTTCTTTGCCACGGCCTATCCAGAGGCAGATTGGGATTTGGCCACATTTGCGGTACTTCCGCGTCAGTTTTTCTGGGCTGTGGTCTGTGCCTCTGACTTTGATCACTTCGGGATAGAAGTTCCGTTGCCTGAGTTCTCGCCGCAATTTTCGATCATCACAACTTCCCGACCAAAGTACCTCAGCACTGATGCTTACTTTTTCAGGAGTGGGTGGCTTTTCACCGGTCAGAAATCCTGAGGCCCGTCCCAAGACACTTAATTGCTGACTGACTGCATAGGCATCTGTGAGCCCAGCCGCACGAATCGCCGCGTCTGGATCGACAAGCCAGTTCTGTGGTTTGTCGGTGATTGGGGCACGCTGGGTAACCATCTCTGGAGTCGCAATGAACCAGTGAGAAGACCCATCGGATTTAACCGCGACTGCAGAGCGACCTGATGCAGGTAGCTCACTGTTGGCTAGCACACCGCCGTAAAGCAAGGTTTGTTCACGCACGGACCCGGACAATGAGATCCAGCAGCGATGTGAGTCCGCTAGTTGGGTAACGTCTGGGTTGGCAGCTGGTGCGAGTTTGATGCATGCTCCACTCGAATTTAGGACGAGCTGTACAACGGACTGCCAGCCTGGTTGGTAATGATCAGGGTTGCTGATGCGTTTTGCACCTGCTTCAAGAGGCTGTGTGTTTGTGTTTTTCGTATCGGGGCGCCGGTCGGGATCGATGTTGATCCAACTGCTCGCGGGCAGATGCAGATTCATCACATCGTCGCAGATGACTTGGTGTGTCATCTGTGGCTGAGGACTTGGATCTGGAGCAGCTTTGGGTTCCTGTGAATCAGCACCATGTTCGACCCCATGATCATGTTCGACCGCATGATCATGTTCGACCCCATGATCACGTTCGATACCAAGATGATGGTCGACATGTTCGACACCAAGATTTGCGGCAACCAATTCAGCAATCAATGGATCAGAATCGACAGCAACCACGGGCCCACGATTCTTGAGTTGCAAGGCATCACCCCCGTTACCGCAACAAAGATCAAATACCGGCTTGTTGGCAAACCATTTGGATTTCAGTCTCGCTACCTGCCAAGGAGTTGCCTGTTGAAATGATTTTTCAGTACCCCACCAAATTCGTTGTGGTTCATCGGGGGCCTGTAGTTTCAGTTTTGCTTTGGTTTGCAGGTTCGCGACCGTAGTGATCAACCCCGCAAGCTCAGGGCTAATTTGTGTGCGAATGGTGCCTTGTAATTCGAACGCATCTTTACCGCCGGCGGTGACAGCCTGGATTGCTTGCTCGCAAAGGTTGCGATTCCCAAGAATACTGCCCGGTCCGATTAAATGCCCTGTCATCATCACGCCGATTGTACGCGATTCTCATGTCGTACCAAGCACAGCGCCCTCGGGGAATGTTCGCATTTGGAGAACAGTGAGGGACGATAAAAGAATTACGTCTGTCGGTCTTCATTGCCGACTGTTCTGTTTTGTCACTCGTCGCATTCCTTGACCATGTACAACCACATTCGAAACGCTGCAATTCTTGCTGCTGCCACCGGTGGTCCCTACCTCGCAACACAGACCGATTGGGGGCAAAGTGCACTCCAGGATGTCACCCAAGTCGTCTCAGGTGAAAGCACTGAGGCGATGTCAGAAAATGGGTACGCCGGGCATGCGTTGTATGAGATCGAAACGCTGCGAAGTGCGAATCCAAGCCAGTATCGCTACGATCCGGTGATGGCCGCGAAATTACAGGGGCGTACTGAAGATTCAGGCATCGCGCCCAGTTTGGTGGGTGGCAAAGTTAGTGACTTGAGAGAGGTGATGCGGTTCGACGTCACGCCCGATTGGGTGTTGCAGCGTTTTTCCCGTGTCACGACTGTATTGGCTGATACGAGACTCGAAGGCATGCGGGTGCCGATCGTCACGGGAACCAAGCCAGACGATGTCGCGGGGACTTTGAGCTACTATTTTGACGGCAATGGACGACTGCAAAGGGTCACCTTGCATGGTTTTACGGGGGACCCTCGGAGACTCGTGTCCGTCATGAAGACGCATTATGAGATGGATCGCGAGCCCTCCCTGGAAGCAGGTGTCTTCACCAAACGCTGGAATGGCGACCCAGTGCACTTTCTCAGAATGACTCATGCCCCGGTCGTTTATTCCGATGCGGTTCATCAGAAGTACACCGTTTTTCTCGAGTTGAACCAGCCTAACCTCGCCTACGGCATCAGTCGTCAGGCGGAATTGATCATCCACGCTGA
>CAXGRW010000037.1:0-16771 GCA_964012125.1 uncultured Rhodopirellula sp. | reverse complement strand
AAGAACTCTCCGCAGGTGGTGAAGTTTCCTACACCGACCGCGGACAGATGGTTGGCCATATCGTGATCGGTGTCCAGATGCTGGGAGAGAAAATAGCATCCCTGGAATCAACAGGTGAGACGTTCCCAGAAGACCTGCGACTGCAATTGGAACACTTGATTGTTAGTCATCATGGGCAAATTGAGTTTGGAAGTCCTAAGCTGCCCGTCACGCTAGAAGCCGTCGCGTTGCATCATCTTGATAATCTTGATGCGAAGTTGGCGTCCTATACCAGCGTGATTGAGGCTGACGTTGCTGCTGATGGCAATTGGACTAACTACAACCCTTCCATTGGTCGCAAGCTCTGGAAGAAACGAGACTAGAGAAAGAGAAATCAAATGTCATCACTCAAACGTGCGGTCATCCTGTTGTCGGGTGGTTTGGATAGCGCGACCTGTTTGGCAATTGCTCGAAACCAAGGCTTCGAAACCCACACGGTTGCGTTTCGCTATGGTCAACGCCACCAGTACGAACTGCAGCGAGCTCAGCTCATTTCAGAAAAGTTGAATGCAACTTCACACCGAATTGTCGATATTGATTTAGCGCAATTTGGAGGTTCGGCACTTACCGATGCTGCCATTGATGTTCCTAAGTCAGAAACAGTGGAGTCGATAGGTGAAGCCATTCCGGTTACTTACGTGCCAGCGCGAAATACGGTGTTCCTTTCGCTGTCCTTGGCGTTTGCAGAAACGGTTGATGCCAAAGATATTTTTATTGGCGTGAACTCGCTTGATTACAGTGGCTATCCAGACTGCCGCCCAGAATTCATTCAAGCATTTGAGCGGATGGCAAATCTGGCAACCAAAGCCGGAGTCGAAGAATCTCAGAGGCTAAAGATACACACACCTCTCATTGATCTTACAAAAGCTGAGATCATTGCGAAGGGAATGGAGCTGGGGGTTGATTACGGATTAACTCTCTCCTGCTACGATCCCGGTGATGCTGGCCTTCCCTGTCAACATTGCGATGCCTGCCTATTGAGAGCCAGAGGGTTTGCAACCAACGGAATTCAAGATCCCTCGCTGGTAAGCGGTTAGAATAGGAGTCATCAAGACTCGCTAGCCTTTGGTGGTGACTTGTCAGGCATAGAATTGGTTTGGACCCACCGCTTCAAATGCAGATTGGTAGTGTTCGATTTTTTTTGGGGTGGTTTGTCCACTGGGCCACCAGACCGCAACCACGTCAAAGCGAGCTGCTACGCCGAGAAGTTGCTTGCGTCGCAGATATCTCATTGCAGCCCGCGTGACTCGCCCCTGTTTTTTCTGATCCACGCGTTCGGCAGGATGGCCTGGCTTGGTGGAGCTGTGTGTCTTGACTTCAATGAACACCACGGTGCGGCTCCCACGATCTACCGCAATTAGGTCAATTTCACCTCCCCGATCAGCTACGTTTTTAGCGACAATGACCAGGCCCTGTTGCCGCAGCATTCGCGCGGCAGCCTGTTCCCCACGTTTACCGGCTGTTGCCGTGGGATCGATGTGGCCGTAGCGGCAGCCTAGGTAAAACTCTCGGCAGCGAAAAACGGTCTGCGTCCACATGCGCTTCCCCTGATCTGGCAAAGGCAACAAAAAACGGCGAGAAGCATTGTATGCTTCTCGCCGTTTGGTTCGATCGTTTGTTTTGCCGATTCCAGCTTTTCTGTGTGCTCCAAATCCGGTGCTGCAAATCTGGTGTACCCAATCGAGCAATTCAAACCGAGCAATTCAAACCCGGGCAGCCGAGCTTTTCAGCATCTGCTGTCTAGTTGCGTCGGCGTTCTTTCAAACGCACGGCTTTGCCGACACGGTCACGAAGGAAGTAAAGCTTGGCTCGTCGAACGACCCCACTTCGCTTGACTTCGATTTTTTCGATTCTCGGGCTGTGAACGGGGAACTTACGTTCCACGCCTTCGCCAGCCACGATCCGGCGAACAGCGAACATTTCCCGGCTGCCGCTGCCACTGCGGGCAATCACGACACCGGTGAAGACTTGGACGCGTTCCTTGTTGCCTTCCAAAATCTTCAGGTGCACATCGACGGTGTCACCGATTTCGAATTCGGGAGGATTCTCTTTCAGGGAGGTCTTTTCGACCAATTCCATGATGGCTTGGGACATATTAGTTACTCACTCTTAGGGTTCGATGTATTGGTTGTATCTTCTATCTCGTAGGTTTCGTTTTCATTGGCTAGCAAATCACTTCTTCTTTCCAGAGTACGCAGTTGGCTTTGCTCTGCTCTCCATTTTGCGATTGCCCCGTGGTCTCCGCCCAGTAGGACGTCAGGCACGGCATGGCCTCGAAACTCTCTTGGTCTTGTGTATTGTGGAAATTCGAGCATCCGGTTGCCCCGGCTGAACGAATCATCAATGTTACTTTGTTCATCTCCGAGGACACCAGGCAAAAGTCTGACGACCGCGTCGATCAATACCATCGCTGCAACTTCGCCTCCATTCAAGACGAAATCGCCAATGCTGATCTCCTCGGGCTGTAAAATGTCGACAACCCGCTGGTCAAATCCCTCATAACGACCACAAAGCACGATCACTCGCTCATCGGTCGCAAAGTTTTCTGCCATTGGCTGGTTGAGTGTTTTCCCTTGGGGGGTCAGTAACACTCGTCTGGCCGGTCTCGAATCCATGGCTTCGACTGCTTCGACACAGTTGACCGTGGGTTCGACTTGTATCAGCATTCCCGGGCCTCCACCAAACGGCTTGTCGTCGACAGGTCGGTGCGGAGTTTCGGGAGCCCAGTCTCGCAGATTGTGCTGCTCGATTTGGACCAGATCTCGCTGAATAGCCTTTGCCAGAAGCCCCTGGGTCAGGTATCCATCGAAGATCGAAGGAAACAGCGTGATGATGTCAAAACGCATGGTTAGTTGCTTGGATCAGTGAAGTAACACAACGGAGTCTGTGACGATGATGTTCCCATTGAACATCGATTGTGACAGCCACCTATCCTGCCGCACCAGGCGTTCCTTTCTCACTCGCTGGCGGTTTCCTCTGACGAAGCTTCTTCGGATGCGGGTTCGGCTGCTGCCTCTTCCGCCTCAGGTGCTGCTTCGGCTTTGGGTTCGTCTTCCTGCTTCTTGGCTGGTTTGGCGGCCGCTGGAGCAGGTGTGTAGTCTTTACGCTTGCTCAGGCGATCCATGGCTGCCTGTTGAGCTTCCAAGTGGCTACCATTGGTCCCGAACTTCTTGATCAGTGTTGCCACTTTGTCACTGGGTTGAGCACCAACACTGAGCCAATAATCAATTCGTTCAGCTTTCAGCGTGACGCGTGCATCTGTCTCGGGACACATGGGATCGTATGTTCCCAGTTCTTCGATAACACGACCATCGCGCGGGCTGCGTTGGTCCATTACACAAACGCGGAAAAACGGACGATGGGTTCGGCCCATCTTTTTCATTCTAATGCGAACTGCCATACGGCTTTCACTCCAAAGGGTTGGTAATCAACTTCCAGTCTGACTTCCTGGGATTGAATCTCAAGTCTATTTCTTAGATCTTCAATGCCGGGTCGATGCCGGTACGCCCGGCAATTTGGTTTGTTGGAAACGCGACTAACGTTTGCGCTTCATTTTGCGTTTCAGTTTCTCGCGTTCTTTTTTCTGCTTGGCTCTTTCGCCAGGAGTCAGGCGTTTGCCTGTTCCCTTCTTGACTTTCATTCCCTGCATGCTGGGGTCATTCATCGCCCCGCTTGCTTGCAGTTGCTGCATCATCTTCATGCGGTCACCGGCACCTTTGCCAGCCATGCCCTGCATGAGAGGTTTCATTACGTCAAATTGTTTGATCAGTTGCGTGACAACGGGTGTTTGAACTCCTGCACCATTGGCAATGCGAGTGCGGCGTTGTGCATCAATCAGTCTTGGGTTTTTCCGCTCTTCCATCGTCATGCTGTTGATCGCACCGATGGTTTGGCGAATTCCGCCCGCTGCTTCGTCGCTCTCGAGGACATCCTTGAATTGGCCCATGCCTGGCATCAGGCCCATCATTTTGCCCATCAGCCCCGGTTTGGCCACCTTCTCCATCATCGTCTTGAAGTCATCGAGCGTGAAATCTCCCGAAGCCATTTTGGCTTCCAGTTCTTCACGTTCTTTTTCATCGACGATTCGGTGAGCCTCTCGTGCCGCAGCAACGATATCACCCATGTCCAGGATACGCCCCGCCATCCCCTCAGGTCGGAAAGGTTCGAGAGCATCAAAGTGCTCACCCGTACCGATGAATTTGATCGGGACACCAGTGACGTGCTTGACTGACAGCAACGCACCACCACGTGCATCACCATCAAGCTTGGTCATGACAACGCCATCTAGCTCTAACGCCTCGTTAAAAGCACCAGCACTGTTGACCGCATCCTGACCAGTCATGCCATCAACAACGAGGTACACCTGGTCGGGGCTGACGCGTTTGTCGATGCGCTGCAGTTCCGCCATCAACTCTTCGTCGATCGCCAGCCGTCCAGCAGTGTCGAGGATGACGACACGTGCGTCCTCAGCTTTTGCCTTTGCTACACCGGCTTGGCAAACTTTGACGGGGTTCTTGTTGTCTTTGTCGCTGTAGACCGGAACGCCCAGTTGATCACCGATCACGTGCAGCTGGTCGATCGCAGCAGGGCGCTGAAGGTCAGCCGCAACCAACAATGGCTTGATGTTCTCTTCTTTCAACAGCTGCGCGAGTTTGCCGCAAGTTGTTGTCTTACCACTACCCTGAAGACCACAGAGCATGATGATCGTCGGTCCTTCCTTCTTCAAATGCAAAGAAGGATCAACGGGACCAAGGATTGAAACCAGTTCGCTGTGAACGATGTTGACCAGTTCTTCGTTTGGTCGCAGGCTCAACAGCACCCGCTTGCCCAGGGCCCGTTCTGACACCTGCGCCATGAAGTCCTGAACAACTTGATAGCTGACGTCGGCCTCGAGCATTGCCTTTTCGACAATCTCTAGCCCATCACGCATATTGCCCTCGGTCAGCTTGCCCTTACCGGACAAGCTCTTGAAAGCCGACTGCAGACCGTCAGAGAGGGACTCAAACACGAAGATTCAACACAAGACTGGGGGACTAAGGCATCAGTGGCAGATGCCACTGCTAGACCACTGAACAAAAGAACATCCGCTTCATCGCGAGGCGGTGTGGTTCGGTAACGCGACAGTTTACGCTTCGGGGCCTCGCTTTGTAAATGGAGTCCCTACGCCTATTTTCATCGTAATTTGCAGGTTTATTGCTCCGAACGCAGCGCCGACAGGACCAACCCGTGTAATTTGCCGTTGGTTCCCACCCCATCGCCTCCACGACTTGTCGTATTTCCCGCCCAATCCGAGAATTTTCCGCCGGCCTCTGTCACGACAGGCAGAATTGCGGCCACGTCCCAAGCATTGCATTCAGGATCGACCATCACGTCGGCCCTTCCCGTCGATACCATCAAGTAGCCGTAACCGTCTCCCCAGCTACGTGTCAGCCACGCTTCCTTTTCCAGCTTTTTATAGTTCGCTGCCGCATCCCGGGCGTCAAACGAGTCCACTTGGCTGGTTACGAACACCGCTTCACTGAGCTTGGACTTATTAGAGACAGTCGCGCGTTTCCATTCGTCGGCAGCGGATTGCCGATGCCAGCAGCCTTTTCCAATCGCTGCCGCGACCATTTCGCCCATCGCTGGGATGAAGATGACTCCCGCCAACGGTTCCCCTTCATATTCCAACGCCAGAAGTGTCGAATAAAGGGGGACTCCGCAGACAAACGATTTTGTCCCATCGATGGGGTCGACTACCCAGCGGTAAGGCGAAGTGCCTGACTGTTCCGAGAATTCTTCCCCCTGAATCGTGTCATCCGGGAAACGTGAGCCAATTTCTCGTCGTACCAACTGCTCCGCCTCACGGTCTGCCACCGTCACGGGTGACGCATCTGCTTTTGCGTCGATAGCCAAATCGGCTCGCCTAAAGAAGGCAAGCGTGTGTCTGCCAGCTGCCTGAGCGACTTCGATCATGGCAATCAGGCGGCCTTGTTGTTCGTCTGCCCAACAGTGCGGACCTTCATTGCTGCTGGTTACTTTGTTCATGAATAGTTCTTTTGAGGGGATTGCTTCGTCTGAGCTTCGCTGTGGTTGGTGTTCTTAGTGTGCCAGCGTTCTCAATCCAGCTCGCGACGTCCCAGCTGGCGAATTGTTGTGGCGCGATTGGAACTCAAATTCGTTTCCAGGTTGAGGCGACCTCGAAGCAGATTTGTACCGCCCGGGCTCGAGGTGGCAACGCCACTGTCAAGCGTCGATGCCGTCCACGGGGACACCACATCCAAAGACCTTTTTGAATGCTGTTAAGTGAGTCGATTCAAGCGGCGTTTCAAGCTTTCTGAGAATTGGATTCGGTTTCTTTCTTGTCGCTGCCCGGTGCTGCTTTTTCATCGGAATCAGTGAGGTTGCCCGGGAAAAATGACTGGTAAAGCAGCATTCCTGCACCAATCACTAGCAAACTATCTGCGATGTTGAAATTTGGCCATGGATCGAGGAAAGGGACACCGGGGATCTGAAACAGAATCCAATCACGAACGCCACTCTGCCATTCGAGGAGATAGCCGTTTTCGTTCACCCACCAAAGCCCGAGACGATCGTACAAATTGCCGATGATCCCCCCGGTAACCAGACCTAAAGCGGTTGTTAGCCACAATGAAGCCGCTGCTTTGAACCAAAACAGCCAGACACAGATCCCGATTGCCGCAATGATTGAAAAAGCGGCGAAGATTGTGCCTTTCCCGGCCCCCAAGCCAAACACCGCCCCAATGTTGACGGCGGTTTCTATCCCGAAGTATCCATCAACGATCCACCAAATGTCCTTATCGCCGGGTAGTCCTCGCCAATTGAAAATGAACGATTTTGACCAAAGGTCAGCGATACCCCCAAGGATTGCCAAGCTGAAGAACAAAATAGGCCGCGATCGAGGCACCATTGATTTGTCGGTTGGATTTCCCGTGGGAGCGGGCGAATTCGGTGAATCGGTAAGTTCGGTAGCCCCCGCCGTTGATGAATCACTGCCCTTGGGGCTGGGTTCAGGCGTGGTTTTAGGTCCATCCATGGCATGTTGAGGTGGAAAAGGAGTGGGGACGAAAATCGTTTGGACGTTAGAATACCCGTGGGCCCATGCCCAGTCGAATTCGGCACTTAGGCCGTAATCTTCGATACATTTTCGACCTTGGACCAAACCCGAATCCAGCGATAGAGTCTCACTGCCGATCTAATTCTCTAGAGAGCCGAACCGGGTTTCCACGATTCTTTTGCGATTTTGACGTGACAGCCATGCTGCAGACAGCCCAAGAGCACAACGCGATTCAAACTGATCTCGCATTTCAACGCTGCATCAATCCAAGGTGCGCGGCCACATACGAGGCGAGAAGTGTGCGCACTTCGTGCGATAAATGTGGTGATCTGCTCGATATTGACTACCAGTGGGACCGTGCCGCAGTTCCGTCGAGTTTGAAAGAATTCGAAGCAACGTGGAGCGAACGAACCAACCCCGTTCGTTTCAGTGGGGTTTGGCGTTTTCATGAGCTGCTGCCTTTCGCTGCTCAAAAAGAGCTCATCACGGTCGGTGAGGGACAGACTCTGCTGCAGCAAACCGACTTCGTAGGTGATTACGTCGGCGTGGATCATGGTCGTTTGCATCTGCAGTACGAAGGGATGAACCCGTCAGGTAGTTTCAAAGACAATGGCATGTGTGCCGCTGTCACCCATGCAAACATGATGGATGCCAAGCGAGCGGCTTGCGCGAGTACCGGCAATACCAGCGCCTCGCTTGCGTTGTACTGCAGTGCGACTCAGTTGATGAAAGCAGTGATTTTCATTGGTAGCGGAAAAATATCGTACGGCAAGCTCAGCCAGGCGCTCGACTATGGCGCGCTGACTGTTCAGATCGCAGGCGATTTTGATGACGCGATGATCAGGGTGAGGCAGGTTTCTCAGGAACTCGGTATCTATTTGGTGAACAGCGTGAACCCGTTTCGCCTTGAAGGGCAAAAAACGATCATGTTCCGAGTGCTTGAGGCTTTGAGATGGGAAGTGCCGGATTGGATCGTGGTTCCAGGTGGTAATCTCGGCAACAGTAGTGCGTTTGGAAAAGCTTTCATGGAGCTGAAAGCACATGGCCTGATTGATCGTGTGCCAAGATTGGCGGTCATTAATGCAGCAGGCGCAGACACGCTTTACGAGTTGTATGAACGTCGTGGTGTACGTTGGAATGGCGGCAACGTCGATATGGATCCTATTGTTCAATACAACGATGAGATGGATCGTGAAGGTAAAAAAGCAGATACGATTGCAAGTGCGATCGAGATTAATCGTCCCGTGAATCTGAAGAAGTGTTTGCGAGCACTGGAGTTCATGGATGGCGTAGTTCGGCAGGTCGACGACCAGGACATCCTTGATGCAAAATCAAAAGTGGGCGCAGGTGGTTTCGGTTGTGAGCCTGCATCAGCTGCGAGCGTAGCGGGAGCACGAATGTTGCGACGAGAAGGGGTCATTGCACCCAGCGATCGAGTTGTCTGCATTTTGACAGGTCATGAACTGAAAGATCCGACTGCAACGGTTGCATACCACACCACCGACCAGCAAGTGTTCAATGAGACTTTGGGAAGCCGTGGGGTGCAGAAGGCCAGTCATGCAAATCGCGCGGTTGCTGTACCGAATGAGCTCGATGACATTATCAAAACGATTCAGCTGTATTCCTGATTTGCAAATTTCTGAGCAGTGCAGCGGATCTTTATGCTCTTGGGTAGCTGTATGCATCAAAGTGCTGGCTGTCAGTACTTTTTCAGCCGCCCTACCCTGCTCTGCTGCTCGATTCCCCGCTAAATTCATGGGATGAGCAATCCAATACAACTAATCGTCCACGGTGCTGCTGGGCGAATGGGACGACGCGTCGTGGCCTTGGCTGCAGATGACGCCAACTTCCAATTGATCGCAGCTGTTGACCATCAAAGCAATCCTCTCATCGGCCAAGACGCAGGCTTGTTGGCAGGCGTCTCCGCAAGCGATGTTCCCCTCCGTGCTGATTGGCCTGATTCAGCTCAGGCAGTGATTGACTTTTCACTTCCCACCGCAGTGGATGCCTGTTTGCAGGAGGCACTGCAACGAAAATTTCCGCTCGTGGTTGCGACGACCGGATTGAGTGATTCACAGAAAGAATCATTAAAAGAAGCATCCAAGTCGATTCCGATCTGTTGGGCACCCAGCATGTCGATGGCTGTGAATTTGACAATGAAGTTAACACAGCAGATTACTGAAACGCTGAAAGGCGTTGCGGGTGGGTTGGATATTGAAATTATCGAGCGACATCATCGTTTCAAGGCAGACGCACCTAGTGGTACAGCTCTTCGGTTTGGGGAATTGGTCGCTGAAAAAATGGATGGGGATGTAACCCACGTGCACGGTCGTGAGGGTGAGACAGGCGAGAGATCACGGAATGAGATCGGCTATCACGCTGTTCGCGTGGGCGACAACCCGGGAGAACACACGATCGTCTTTGGAATGATGGGTGAGCGGATCGAGTTGAACGTAGCAGCAAGCAACCGAGACTGTTACGCATCAGGTGCGCTTGCAGCGGCTCGATGGCTGCAGGGTAAACCTAATGGCCTCTACAGCATGTTTGATGTGTTGGGATTATCGTGACCAGCAGTGAGGTCACCACGGTGGATATCTGTGCCTCACTCGTTGCATCATTGGGAGCATCTTAATGGCGAAGTGCGATGAGGGATATCGCTGTGAAGTGTGCGGTCTTGATGTGACTTCGATCATTGACAGTGATCTTTACCTTCGGTTTGTGATTGGAGAGTTGGATCCGGAAACCCTCCACACAAGCCCCGAACGTCATCTACGTTGCAATCCCGTTCTGTCACAATTCATTCGATGCGATGGTTTTGAGCGTATTGCTGTGGAAGGTGATTTTGGGGCTGAAAATCTCGACGCTGAATTTGTTGAAAATCGCGTCAGCCTTGTCACCCGAGGCTATTTGCGACTGCACGAAATTGCAGCCAGCGAACATGATGGCGATGTAACCCGTTATCCTCTGCCCGAGGCGATTGATCGTTATCGACGTGGTTGAGGTGTGCTTGAGACTCGGTTGAGGCGTGGTTGAGACTCGGTTGAGGCGTGGTTGAGACTCGGTTGAGGCGTGGTTGAGACTCGGTGAAGAGCGTTCGCGTGCTTCGTCAGGATGCCGATCTGCTGGTTCAGGAAGCTTCAGTACAGCGATCAGGGGTTGATAATTGTTGTTAGTGTTTGCGTTCTTTTTAGATATGATGCGCAATCGAGTTGTCGTAAAGGCGTCTAGGGGCCTTCTGTAGTTCTACCAAAGCACCGTGGGATCGACGTATTGTGAAAAGTAATCTTTTCAAGCGAGGTTTTTTCAGCCTTGTCATGGCCCAGTTTTTTGGAGCTATGAATGACAATATTTTGAAGGCTGTGCTCATCTTTATGGTCATCAATGGTGCATGGGTCGGAGTCTTTGGGGAGTCAGGACCAAGCATTGTGACTTTCTGTTTCACTGTCCCTTTTATCTTGCTTTCCGGTTTCGCTGGTCAGGTTTCAGATCGGTACTCCAAGCGAACAGTTACTTGGTGGGTCAAGAGTGTTGAGATTCCGATTGTTTTGATTGCCGGATATGGTTTTTATGTGCAAAACCTGTGGGTGACTTTGTTTGCGCTTATCGCATTGACTTGCCAAAGCGCCTTTTTTGGCCCAGCCAAGTACGGCATGATCGCGGAGTTGGTTGACGAGTCGGATCTCAGCCGCGCCAACGGTAGCATCAATATGCTGACCAATTTGTCGGTGATCATCGGCACATTGCTTGCAGGAATGGTAAGTGATGCGTACTGCCCGCTTCCGCATCGTGACCCAGCGTTGGCCTACCGGCAAGTTAACAACGGGATGGATGAATTTGCACTCTCGTATGATGTGCCCACCTTGCGTGAGGGTGAAGAAAAAGTTGCGATTCTCAAAGACATCGGGTTTGAGGATGCCACGATGAGGCAGGGGAAATCTGGCGGTGAAGAAGGTGAAGTGCTTGATGTTTCCCAGTATCGCGAGCCTGCGGAAAGGGCTAAAGATGCACTGGTACCTCAATCGCAAATAGATAAATACAAGCTGGCAGTATTGAATCCCTTTGGTGAGCGGTCTTTGCCAATGATTGCTCTTGTACTTGTGGCGGTTTTGGGGTGGCTGGCATCGCTATTGCTTACGCCGCTACCAAAAGGTAACCCACAACTGAAATTTGAATTCAATCCTTTCAGTACTTATATCGAAACCATCAAGGAGATGTCCAAAACTCGCTTGTTGATGGTCATGATGGCATGGGGGTATTTCTATCTTCTAGCTGGAATCGCCTTATTGATTGTGCCTGAATACACGGAGATCATGGATGTTACTCGCCAAAATACCAGCGTGCTGATGGGGGTCCTTGGGATTGCCATCGGACTTGGTTGTGGTGTTGCTGGTTTTATTTCTGGTCACAGGATCATGCCGCGTTTGATTCCACTAGGAGCATTGGGGCTGATCGTGTTCTTCTTTTTACTGGCATTCGTTACGCCTCCAGTTTTGGGAATGAAGGCCAAGTACTACGAAGTGTTGTTTTCGAGCGTATCCTTCTTCATTTTTTGCGCTGGTTTTTCAGCAGGCTTCTATATCGTGCCGTTGCAAGCACTCTTGCAGAGTTTGTCGCCCGAAGGGGAGCGCGGGCGGTTTCTCGGAACTGCCAACGGTGTTTCATTCATGTTCTTAACGCTCGCGTCGCTCGTCGTTTTAGTGCTGGGCCCTGCATACGCGGGCGTAGAATACAAGATGTTCTACTTCTGCAGTGGTCTGATGCTGGTGGGTGCGATTTACTTCCTTTGGGCTTTTCGTGGGACGGGGTTGCTGGTTGGCAGTGGAGGTTCAGGATTGTTGTTGAACACTGACGGAACCGACGCTTTGCATCCTGCCGATGAGACCTTGTCTGAGGACGAGGATGCGACTGAGTGCATGACTGAGGATGGCAGTTTTTCCGGGGGCAGCGTTTCTGATGTTAAGGCAGCAGATAGCAACGAACTGTCTGACGAGAGTGGCAGTGACGAGCCCGAAGAAAAATCAGATTCTTGATCGAAGTTGTTGCTGAAAAAAGAGCTGCACTGTAACGGTCAAGCTACCGCTAGCCGTCCACGTTGTTGTGCTTTCAGGTCGAAGTGCGACCTTGTTGCTGTGCGACCGTGGGCGATGTCCGCGGCATCTGTTGAAATTTCGTAAATGCTCACAACCGTTTAGCCGTGTTCTTCGTTGGGCAGCCAAGACGTTCTTTCGCGGTAAGGAAGCGTTAGCTTTGCGCCGCAGTGGGTGGTCTTGGCGGTAGCACCTTAATGGGTTTGGTCTTCAACCGTGTTGTGGAAGTGCTGGGTGTTCACGTCCCCGATGTTACCACCTGGTCCCTTAATCATCTTGTCGAGCTGGCTGGCCCCAATAGGGACAGTCCCGATCAGGACAGGGCTGTGATCAATGACTTTGGGGTGGATGGTGTCGAGATTGTTTTTGATCGACAAGACCATCTCTGTGTCCAGCCCCACAGTGGACTACCGCGTGAAGTTCTTTGAACGCTTCAATCAGGTTGATTGCGGCAACGTTGTGACCTGCGAAACGCTAGAGCGTCTTTAAATATTCCAGCACAGCTCGTCTTTCCGTGTCGGTCAATTCCGCGGGGTAATCGTGACCGGAATTGCTCTTTCCAAATCGGCTTGTGTCGAAGTAGCTGCGGCGAATAGCGGCATCAAGCTCTGTGAATGGTACTTTCAGCTCAACTTTAGTGGTCAGGCCAACTTTCTCATTATCGAACTCCTCGCTTATAGGCCGCCAAACGTCCGGCCGCTTCGACGGATTGAGCAGGTGCCAAAGAGTTGGAACACTGCCATTATGGAAGTAAGGTGCTGATGCCCATATTCCATCGAGTGCAGGAGCAACGTACCCATCGGGATCCACGACCGTAGTCTGTTCCCCATCCTCGTTGGCGTGAGCGAACCAACTCCGAGCATATTTTTTCCGCCCATTTACTCCCAAGGCGGTCAATCGCACGGGATCCGTTCCTATCTCGTTGATCGGGATTCGCCGATTGGGATAGGTGGGTGTGCTGCCATAGGTGCCATGGCACTCGGCACACGTCTGCTCAAAAACTACCCTCCCCTGCTCTGCCATCGTTGCGTCGATCTCGCCTGGATACTGCGGCGGGCGTAACGACGAGATATAAGCGTAGACATCACGGAAGTCGTCCTCGTGATTGATAAAGAAGTCACGTCCATTTTCAGGAATCATCATGAACTGCATTAGCCCGCGATGTCCTTTCTGGGCAAAGCCATCGATGTAAATGTTCGGCTTTTTATGAAAGTTCCACCAGGCGGGTGCGTCCATGTCGTGATGCACAAACTTCTGCGGGGTGGCCGCAACGATATTCAGGTCCTCATCGCGTTGGCTCATCAGCCCTATGCCGAATACCACTGCGTTGGTCGTGCCATTCGTGGTGCCCAGAGGTATGACCAATGAACCGACGTCCATTCGAGAAAGAGGCTTGCCAAGTTTAAATTTCGTTTTGCGAATTTCTTCGGTCAACGTTTGCAGGGCAAAGCGATTGTTCGGAGCTCCTGCAACCGGCTTTCCGTAGACAGATCCACCGTGACACGAGAAACAGTTCATGGTCCAGTTTCCCTCATCGTCCACCACGTATTGAAGCGGCTTTTCGGGAGCCTCGGGTCTGGGGGTGAGCCCGTAACGCGAAAAGGCCATTTCGCGACGCTGTTCCGCACTCGCTGCCTCTGCCTTAAGACGCAGTGCCTCGGGCCAACATTGCCAAAGGTTGTCGAACACTTCCTGTGTAAAATCGCTCGACAAAACCGGTTTTTCGGTAAGGACGCGATATCCGCGGACCGCCGATTCTGGGTTCGGCTTCTCTGAGTTCGAGGTCGCAGTCTCAGCAAAACCCGAGACGCTAGCGATGAAAACGCCCACGACCGCGATGCAGATTGAGCACAAACAGCAAGTTTTCGGTCGCATCAGATGGTTTTTCGTTACGTGTAAAAAGGTCACTCGCGGCATTTTACACCGCTGGCAATCGCGTCTGCATAACGATTCCGGCACGAAACTCCATATCCCCGCAGCTGTCCGTTTCACCGTTCGTTCGATCGTTCTTTTTCACGGGGGGATGCCTGTTTTACGGGAAGCACAACTGCAACCCTGCCAAATCCAAGTACTTCGTTAGCCGCGACGCGGCGCTTCGCTGTTTTGACCGTATTTCGGGTCAGGATGTAGGTAGGTCTCTTGGCATCTGCGAGTCGGGTCACTGGTTGAAATGATGGGCCGACAGGAATCACTTCACGGTCGAGATGGTAGGGGCCGCGAAGCGGAAAACACAGGTATTCCAATTTGGCACTGTTTTCGATTTCGAAAAGTTCAGGTGTGATCCAACTTTGGCCCTCAATCAATCCTGAATCAAGCAGGATCAGACACTCGCTTTCCGATTCTTGTTGCAACCACTCGATTGCTTCACGCCAGTTCTCTCCGCGGGTTACCAGTGCCACGGGAGAGAGCTGAAGCCTTTGCCAGGTTCGCTGCTGCGTTTCCAGGCAAAGCAGGATGGTGAACGCGAGAGCGAAACCGGTGAGCGTCGACTTTCTTTTTCCTGCCAGTCTGATTTGAACGTATCCAATGCAGCTGCCAGCGAAGCACGCCAGAACTGGAAGGACAGCGATGAAATAACGGCGGTGCCAAACTGGTACCACTTCGAAGCTAGAAAGGCACCAATAGACGGTTGTTGCAAGCAAAGACAGAGTTGCCAAAAAGCCCAGTCCAATGAGGATCGGACTGCGATGGAGATCAGATTGCTTGCGGCTATCAATGATGTTGTCGATGATCAGGATTAGCAGTGCCGAGATCAAGGGAATGAGCAGCAGGCTGGGCCAGTCCCATATGGTCCATATTTGTTGCCAGTGCGTTGCTGTCGCAAATGAACCCCACATCGATTTCTCTGCCCAGCTTTGACCAAGAGTCATCTGCCACAACATCAGCATGGCCAATCCAGTGATCGCGATCAGAGTTGCATCCAACCACGTGATGCGTCGGAATTCGCGGGGGTTTCTGATTAACCAGTACCCGCACAAGCCAAGCGGAAGCCATGCCAGTACACCCAGTGAAGTGGGCTGGCAGATTGTCGAAAATAAAACGGTGACAATCAAAAAGCACCAAGTGCCTGAGCGTTGGTGACGTGATTCACTGGATAGCAGCTGCAGAAAAAGAATGATCGATATTGATGAACACAAAATCACTAACGCGAAAGGACGTAGTTCTGTTCCGAAAAAAAGCGAATTGTTCTCAACAGCAAGAATGAGTCCTGACACCAAGCCCGCAAGTAAACTGCTGGTCCATTTGGCAATGCCATAGGCAATGACGCTGCAGCCGCTAGCCACCAACAAGACGCTATTGAGCCGTAGCATTAATTCGGAGTCACCAAGTAGCTGTTTCCAAGCCCAGAGCTGCAAATAATAGCAGGGTGATTGATGCCCTAGGACGGAACGCTGGTAGACACTACCCACACCATCCGCGACGATCCAAGCAGAGTGCAATTCATCAAGCCACAAACTTTCATAACACGATGGCAGTCGTAGAAGGACTGCGATTGTGAAAACAGCGAGAGATATCAGCAGCGTGAACAATGCTCGGGGTGGTTGGCGATCCATCAGGTGAGATTCGCAGCCGATGTGTTTGTGATTCTTTGAATGATCTTACACGCGGACTCAATCTGGGCGGCATCGACGTCCAAGTGGGTAACAAAACGAATGGCTTGCGGGCCAATCGCAAAACACCTGACTCCCTGCTCGTCGAGTGTTGCTGCCAACTTGTCAGCTGTGGTCCAGCCTTCATCAACTTCACAGATAACAATATTGGTATCGACTCGGTTTCCGCGAATTGAGAGCGGACCACATGATTCGCAGCCCTCGCGAAGGCGTTGAGCATTATTGTGATCTTCCAATAAACGATCGCGATGCTGCTCCAATGCGTGCAGTGCGCCGGCAGCGATTATTCCTGCTTGACGCATGCCTCCTCCAAAGAGTTTTCTGCAGCGGCGAGCTTCCAGAATGAATTGGTGATCTCCGGCCAGTGCAGATCCAACGGGAGCGCCAAGTCCTTTACTGAAACAGACGCTCACTGAATCAAAGGGCTCAACCAGTTTCAGAGGACTGAGGCCGGTCGCGACAGACGCGTTCCAGAGTCGGGCTCCATCCAAATGCCTCTTCAGTCCGTGTTGTTTCGCCCAGTCGCAGATTTCTTGGACTGTCTGCTGCGGCTGAATACGTCCGCCCCACCGATTATGGGTATTTTCGAGGCAAACGAGTTGCGTTCGCACCATGTGTTCATTTTCCGGCCGGATCAGTTTTCTGAGTTGGTCTACTTGAAGCACACCGCCTTCGCCAGCGACCGTTTGTGCGACCAAGCCCGACAGCTGAGCAAATGCTCCCTGCTCGTAATGATAGATGTGACAGTCAGCTTCACAGAGAAATTCGCTGCTACGACTGCAATGGACTCGGAGAGCGATTTGATTCGTCATTGAGCCACTGGGCATGAATACCGCGGCTTCTTTGCCTAAAATCTCGGCGGTAAGCGTTTCCAGGCGTTCCACCGTGGGATCAACGTCAATGACTGCGTCTCCCACCTCTGCTTCTGCCATTGCCTGCCTCATCTCGGGAGTTGGCTTGGTGACGGTATCGCTGCG
>CAXGRW010000036.1:0-16889 GCA_964012125.1 uncultured Rhodopirellula sp. | reverse complement strand
TCCGACAGCGTTGCGATTTCCCATCCCATTTGTAACCCGAACGACTCGCATGCACCGCCGTACCCTTTTAGCCGCAGCGCCGCTCTTGCCGTCCGTCATCGCAGGTACCGCGTATTCCGCCGTGCCCAAATCCAAGGCACCGCAGTACAAGACACGCGATGCCAAGATTGTGTTCCATACTACCGAAGGCTACCCCGAAAAATGGAAGTCGATTTACGAGAACACCATTGAGCATTACGCCAATCAATGGGGTCACGTTGGGCCTACCCACATTTTTCTAGTTGAGAACACCGATTGGGATCCCGCCACACTCACCGACGAGAGAAAAACACAGCTAGAGGATTCGATCAGGTCACTGAAGAAGGAATTTGCAACACTCCAAGGCCATGACGGCGACGGACAATACCTTGATTGGCAAACCGGGAACCATTGGGCAGGTTGGAGTATCAAACCCGCACACCTCACAATCACCATGACCATGACGCCCGTGCGAGATGCCCAACAATTCGTCATCGGCCCCATCCACGAATACACCCACGCAATTCAAACCGCCTATGGTTTTTCCACCGAGGCAATTGACGGAAATCAGATGGGGCATTCCCGGTGGACCGGCCCAGCATGGTGGCGCGAAGGATCCGCAGTCTTGATCTCCTACCTCTACAGTTACCAACACCCGGAACTCTTCAAAGAGCTCAAACGTCCAATGACATGGGAACGATTCAGCCATGAGATGAATCGCAACCTCAGTCTGTATCAAAAGGCAAACCTGCCGATACGCACAGGTGTGACTCATGATGACTGGCAACGTTTGGAAAAGATCAACAAAGTTCACCCTGTTGTTTATGCGGGGGGCTCCATCGCCTGCGCAAAACTTTTACAGCGTGTGGGAAGCTTCGAGAAACTGATCACATTTCTTCACAAAGTACCTGATTTGGGTTGGGAACCGGCATTTGAACAACACTTCAATCTGAGCCTGGAAAAGTTCTACGAGCAGTTCGAGGACGAGATTTCGCAAGCCAAACCCCAGATGGATGGTGATCAAAGACAATCCAACTGGGCAGCGTATCTGAAAGAGATCCGATAAAACCAAAAACATAAGGCAGCTCCGTTTTGTCGGCCCAGCTTGACACCGCAGACGCACCCAGTATTCACTTTCCGCGTTCGAGTACGCAGGCATGAGCTTTGCATCACTCCCGATGCGACACGGCCCCAACAATCAAACAAGCCGTTCCGCATTCAGCCAAATACACCCATCCCGGTTTGACACCTCGTCATACAAGCAACGTCAAACCTCGCTCCAAGCACGTAACTTCAGCAGACTCATGCGGTAGCGAGGTTGCGTACTTTCCATACGCGAAGCCCAGTTTCTCGTATTCATCGAAGGCAACGAGAGCAGCCGTTCTTATTCTGCATGGCCTCCACCAAGCCGAATGCCGGCAGCTTTGCTTCGGAATTCGGTTCCCCCCAAGTGCAGTTCCAAAGTATAACTTAGTCTCGACCCGCCTTAGGGGCACATTGCCTCCCCACCAGAATTCAGCCCAGCTCGCACAGCATGCCAATTCCTGCACTCCCCTCGAAATCAACGCATCATTTTCTTGTGATGCTCAATGTCTGTTTAATGCTAAGCTGCGCCCTACTTGCTCGGGACGCCAATGCTGTTGAACCGGTCGTGTACGGCACTAACATCCAACCCATTCTGGCAAAACACTGCGTGTTGTGTCACGGACCGGATGCTGCTGAAGGCGGCCTACGTTTAGACCAGTTTGCCAGTGCAACTTCAAAATTGGATTCAGATCGAACAGCAATCGTTCCAATGGATTCAGCAAACAGCGAACTCATCAAACGTGTAAGCACGAATGACCCGAATACTCGCATGCCACCCGAGGGACCCGCACTCACAGACCAGGAAGTTGAGCTGTTAACAGCTTGGATCAATCAGGGAGCGAAGTTTGACCAACACTGGGCGTACCGTCCGGTACCCAATCAACCGCTCCCTCAAGTATCTGATGAGGCGTGGATTCGTAACCCCATCGATCGTTATGTGCTTGCCCGCCTCGAATCAGCGGGCATCGAACCTTCACCTACAGCGACACCTGCGACACTCGCAAAACGGCTTGCGTATGACCTCACCGGACTCCCACCCGACCCAAAACTTCTTGATCTTTTCTTGCTTAAGCCTGACGAGCAGGGTTATGTGAACCTCGTGGACGCTTTGATTGAGTCGAAACATTTTGGTGAACGCTGGGCTAGGCATTGGCTGGATAAGGCTCGATATGCAGACTCCGATGGCTATGAAAAAGATCGGCCACGCCCCAATGCATGGCTTTATCGAGATTGGGTGATCAATGCGATCAACACAGACATGCCGTTTGACAAGTTCACGAGAGATCAACTCGCTGGTGACTTAGTCGACAGTCCTTCTTCGGCACAAAAGCTCGCCACTGCCTTTCATCGCCAGACCCTTACCAACACCGAGGGTGGCGTTGATCAAGAGGAATACAGAATCGAAGCCACGTTTGACCGAACAGAAACCACAGCGGCGATCTGGCTCGGACTCACGATGACGTGTGCTCGCTGCCATAATCACAAATACGACCAGATCAGCCAGCAAGAGTACTACCGTCTATTTGCATTTTTCGATGACCTCAAGGAAACGAACGCAAACTTACCAGCCAGCGAAACAGCAATCATCGAACATGAACGTCTGAGTGCCGAACATCAGACAACCGTCTCGAGCCTCGAAAAACAGCTACTTGCTGCATCAAAAGAGTTACAACCAGAGTTAGACGAGTGGGTTCAGCAAATGGACCAACGGTTTGCCGAAGATCGGCAGGATTCACTAACCTTTGCAGTCGCCAAACCAATTTCCGCCAAGTCTACCAGCGGTGCTGTCTTAAACATTGAAGAGGACGGCTCAGTCCTCACCACTGGCACAGTCGCTGACAAGGATAAATACACCCTGGTATTCGAGATGCCCACAGGCGGTCTAAGCGGAATCAAGCTGGAAGCGCTACCGCATGAAACGTTACCGTCCAAGGGCCCAGGCAGACCGCCCAATGGGAACTTCGTACTGAGTGAATTGAGGGCCTATGCTGGCAAAGACGCTGGCTTTAAGACTGATTACGAGCCCATCAAGTTTTCTAACGCCGAGGCCGACTTCTCGCAGAACAATTTCTCACCTGCTGGAGCACTAGAAGCATCGCCAAAATCTGGTTGGGCCATCTCACCAAAGATGGGCAAACCACATGAGTGGCTATGCCTCGCAGAGCCAGTGCCAGCGGCCGAAAACCGACAATTCCTGCAAATCGTTCTTGATCAACAGTATGGTGGAAAACATCTGATCGGCCATTTTCGCATTTCGACCATTTCCGGTGATACCACGTTGCGTCGGCTTCCGCAGGATGTCACAAAAACTTTTCGAACCCCCGCAAGCGAACGCAGTGAAACCCAAATAGGGATTCTTGCAGAATACTTCACGTTACAACACAGGAAGACCAAGGGCATCGCAGCACGCCTCGCGAAACTTAGAACCAAAGCCCCAACGCTAGCAACTGTTTCAGCCCGCGTTATAAGCCCAGCCACCAGAACCACTCGTGTCCTGCATCGAGGAGACTTTCTGCAACCGGGTGAGCAAGTGGAAACGGATGTGTTATCAGTTGTTAGCCGTACCCATCAGATTACGAAACGAGTTGATCCGCAAGCAGCTGATCGACTTGACCTTGCCACATGGCTGACTGACATCAACCATCCTCTAACGCCACGAGTGAGCGTCAACCACGTATGGGCACAGCTGTTTGGAAAAGGTCTGGTAGGCACAGTGAATGATTTTGGCATCCGAGGCGATCTCCCAACTCACCCCGGGTTATTGGATTGGCTGTCGTGGAATTACCCACGCGATCTGAAATGGAGTCGAAAGGCACTCATCAAGATGATTGTTCTCAGTTCAACCTACAGACAGGCATCACAACATCGGCCCGAACTCGCAGTAATAGACCCTACCAACCGCCTACTGGCCCGACAAAATCGTGTTCGGGTAAGCGGAGAGGTCGTACGCGACTTACACTTGGCCGTAAGTGGCTTGCTAAGCGATAAAATCGGTGGACCAAGTGTTTTTCCGCCATTGCCGCCGGGCGTCGCGGAGCTCAGCTACGCAAACAATTTCAAATGGAAAACCAGCGACGGCGAAGATGCTTACCGTCGCGGAATGTATACGTTTTTCAAACGCACCTCACCTTATCCCAATCTGATCAGCTTCGACTGCCCAGATTCAAACACATCACGGCTGCAGCGTGATGTCAGCAACACGCCATTGCAGGCGTTGATCACCCTTAATAATCGCGTGTTCTTCGAAGCAGCTCAATCGCTCGCAAAACAGGTACTAGAAGAAGGCGGGGTGACTGACCATGAAAAGCTGCACTATGCAATCCAGAAGGTACTCACACGGAAGGCTCATGACAGTGAAATCAAGCGTTTTGAAGCACTGCTGAGCGAGTCACGCAGCTATTACGCTGCCCACCCCAACGACGCCAAACAAGTGACATCGCAACACCAAAGCGACACTCATCCCGTCGCGGAAAACGCCGCTTGGGTAGTGACTCTGCGTATGCTGACCAATCTCGACGAGTTTATCGTTCGCGACTGAGCACCACACACCGCCTTTCCATCTGCCACAACACGCCATCAGCCACCAATGCCATTAAGCCACAGCAAATCCGCATACCGTTACCACGCGAAATCACGCGTTGACACATAGTGCTTCCGACCAGCGTTCAACTCGCTAAACGCATTCAACACGCATAACAATTAAGCCATCGCAAGCGAACTTCATGTACCAAACTCGCAAACACGCAGATACTGACAAAAGCGGCCATTCGTTGAACCAACGCCGTCAGTTTCTGAACACCACCGCAAGTGGCCTCGGCATGGCTGCACTCGGCTCCATGCTGACTGGTGACGGGTTAATGAGTTCATCGACAGCGTCAGATGAACTGGTGAATCCTTTGGCACCGCGGCAGCCGCACTTCGACGCAAAAGCAAAAGCATGCATTTTCATTTTCATGGCGGGTGCTCCTTCGCACTTGGATCTGTTTGACGAAAAGCCAGTTCTTAAAGAGAGACACGGCGAGCCATTACCCGCATCCATGCTCGAAAAGGTACGATTCGCATTCATTAAAAAAGACAAAGCTTTGCTGCAAGGTTCTCCCTACAAGTTTTCAAAGCATGGCGACTCGGGGATGAATCTCAGTGAACTGTTGCCCAACCTTGGTTCCGTCGCGGATGACCTTCTGCTGGTTCGTTCGCTGCACACCGAACAGTTCAACCATCATCCCGGACAACTCATGATGCAATGCGGAAGGGGAACCTTCGGCTTACCCACGATGGGTTCATGGCTGACGTACGGGCTTGGCAGTGAGACTCAAAACTTGCCTGGCTACGTGGTCTTGAATAGCGGCCGAGGATCTTCGGGAGGTGCCACTTTATGGCAGTCCGGATTCTTACCCTCAACACATGCCGGTGTACTTTTTCGAAATCAGGGTGAACCCGTTCTCAACCTAGCTAATCCTGCGGGCATTCCTATGTCACTGCAACGCGCGGGTCTCGACGCCTTAAAAGACGTCAACACCAATCGGTACAAAGAAATCAATGACCCTGAAATCGCCGCGCGGATCGCATCCTATGAACTTGCATTTCGTATGCAGACCGCTGCCCCTGAGTTGATCGACCTAAGCAAGGAATCCAAACAAACGCTGGATGCCTACGGCGTTGACCGTGAGGAGCCCAAAGATCTGGGTGGCCGTGGTAAACAGGGAGACACCTACCGCAGCTTTGCCAAAAACTGCTTATTGGCAAGACGGATGGTGGAAAGGGGCGTTCGATTCGTCAACATCATCTATGCGTCGTGGGATCACCACAGCAATATCCCCAAGGAATTGCCCTACAACGCGGGATGTGTCGATCAGCCCATCGCTGCTTTGATCAGTGACCTCAAACAACGAGGGATGCTCGACTCCACGATGGTCGTCTGGGGTAGTGAATTCGGGCGGACCCCATTGGGCGAAAACCGAAACGGAAAACGCGAGGTAGGTACTGGCAGGGATCATCATCCTTATTCATTCAGCATGGCAATGGCCGGTGGTGGGCTCAAGGGTGGCCTTACCTACGGAGAAACTGACGAGATTGGCTGGCACGCAACCCAAGACCGTGTGCACATCAACGACTTGCACGCCACGATGCTGCATCAGTTTGGACTCGATCACCTGAAACTTACCCACCGATTTCAGGGTCGGGATTACCGCCTCACCGATGTCGGGGGCAAAGTGATCCCAGAATGGATCCATTAGGGCAGAGCATCCCCAACTTGCCCCAAAAAACCATTCCTGACCTTGCTAAGCAAGCATTGGAAGAACCGCCGCATTCGCAATCGTTGTTTGGCTCCTCCCCACAGCACAGGCAAGGCTGATGCCTCAGGCAAGAATGTCATGCACCACGCGTGCGGGTTCGACTCCGGTCAGGCGGAAATCGAGTCCTTGGGATCGGTATGTGAAACGCTCATGCTCGATCCCCATCAGGTGTAGGACAGTCGCGTGCAAGTCCCGTACATGCACCGGGTCTACCACTGCGTTGTAGCTGTAGTCATCGGTCGCTCCATACGTGACGCCGCTCTTTACGCCACCGCCAGCCATCCAGATAGTGAAGCAACGTGGATGATGATCGCGTCCACCTTCGGGGCTATCCCACTTTCCTTGTCCGGCTGGGCTTCGCCCAAACTCGCCCCCCCAAATGACCAAGGTATCTTCAAGCATTCCACGCTGCTTGAGGTCCTTGACCAGAGCGGCGCTTGCTTGATCTGTATCGCGACAACGGGCCGTGCACCAGCTTCTCAAGCGACTGTGGTGATCCCAGTCGGGATGAAACAGTTGAATGAAGCGCACACCGCGTTCAGCTAAGCGCCGAGCGAGAATGCAATTGGCTGCATAACTACCACCACGCCTTGAGTCCGGACCGTACATTTCGAATGTCGACTCAGGCTCGTCACTAACGTCGGTCAAGTCAGGAACGCTGGACTGCATTCGATAAGCCATTTCATACTGCTGGATTCGCGTCGTGATCTCGGGATCACCTGTCTGCTGCTGGCGAATCGCATTGATTTCGTTTAGCCCGTTGAGCATCCCCCGACGCAGTTCTCTCGGCAAACCCTCTGGATCATTCAGGTACAGCACTGGGTCCTTTGCACTTCGCAGCTTAACGCCCTGGTATTCAGAAGGCAGAAAACCACTGCCCCAGTAATGGTCATAGAGCGGCTGATCACTGCCACGCTTCATCTTTGACAGCAGCACCAAATAGTCGGGCAGATCACGATTCTCACTCCCCAAACCGTAGCTAAACCAACTCCCCATACTCGGCCGCCCCGTGAGATGGTGACCCGTGAGAAACTTGGTCATTGCAGGAGCGTGATTGATCTGATCCGTCACCATCGATTTTACGAAGCACAAGTCGTCAGCAATGTCGGCGATATGGGGCAACCAATCACTCACGGTGGCTCCTGACTGCCCGCGTTTTTGAAACGTCGAATGCGCAGGCATGACCAGTTGCGGTTTACCCTTGGTCATTCCGGAAAGCCGCTGTCCACCTCGAACGCTATCGGGCAGCTTTTCGCCAGCAAGCTTAGCGAGCCCAGGTTTGTGGTCATAAAGCTCCAACTGTGACGGCCCACCTGATTGCGTCAAAAAGATGACACGTTTCGCCTTCGGCGCAAAATGTGGCACGTTATCGGAACTGATCAAATCGGATGCATCTGCTCGCCCCGACAACAATCCATTGAGCGCCATTGCACCTACGCCCACACCAGCACCCTGCCCAAGGAAATACCGTCTCGTCACCGCAAGCGGGTCAAAGTCTCGCTGTTCTGTATCATTCATGGGTGATGCTCTCATCCAGGTTCAAAATCAAACTAGCCATCAACGTATCAGCCGCCAACTCAATCTCTGAGACATCTGAGACATCTGCCAGTTGCCCCACGGAAACAAACGCCTCTGCCGCACTTGGGTTTTGACTGTAATACGCAAGTGCTTTGCGATGCTCACGTCCCAGAATCGCAATTTCATTTGCATTTGGCGTCCTGCTTAACACGGACTGGAACATATCGTTCAATCGCACTTCAACATTCTCATCCGACTGCTGCCGCAATACCTTCTCTGCCAACGTTCTAGCAGACTCCAACGCCGTCACATCATTCAACAGTGTAAGTGCATGCAGCGGCGTATTGGTTCGCCGGGGCTCCACTTCACAGGTGCGTCGCATTGCAGAATCAAACAGGAAAGTAGGTGCACTACTTCGACGCCAAAACGTGTAAAGTGTTCGGCGGTATTGCCCCGGCCCCAAGGTTGGTGCATACGTGAAACGGCCCATGAACTGGTCCTGCCAAACACCTACCGGTTGGTACGCAAAAATTGGCGGCCCTCCAACCGTCCGATTCAGCAGTCCACTGGCAGCCAACGAAGCATCCCGAATCATCCAACTTGGCAAGCGAAAGCGTGCGCCCCGAGCCAGCAGTTCATTTTCAGGGTCGCGTTCGAGCAGGGCCTCTGTAACGCTGCTGTCCTGCTGGTAGGTTTCACTTGTAACGATTCGTCGGATCAGATGCTTTAAATCCCAACCGTGTTCCATAAAATCAACCGCCAGCCAATCGAGCAACTGGGGATGTGTCGGCATTTCTCCTTGAGCACCAAAATCGCTTGGTGTCCGCACTAATCCAGCGCCAAACAGCAACTGCCAAACGTGATTTACGATCACCCGCGAGGTCAATGGATTTTCGCGAGACACGATCCAACGTCCAAACTGCAGTCGGTCCTTGATCGTCTCGCTTGGTTGTCGCATGACCGCTGAGAGCCCGGCGGGTTCCACTTCGTCACCATGATCATTCCAAACCCCTCGCACCAAAACGTGCGTCTTTCGTTTCTGGGGGCGTTCCTTCAATACGGTCACTTTCAGGCTTTCGGCAGCTTTTTTTGCCGCACTGAGTTGCCGCGACGCTTTCGCGTGCTTTTCAGCGGCGAGTTGCCACGCCACGTGGTCGGCAAGGAATTGATCCTTCAACTTTGTTCTCAACCCTGCTTCAACATCCTTCGCGGTAAACGCGGCAGCCTCTTGTGATTCATTCCTTTTCGCAATGACACCTGCAAGCTCTTGAAGTGGCATCGGTTTAAGCGAGCGAACTGCATTTCCACGCTGGTTGGTTACGCTAACGCGAAATTTAGCCATCAATTCCCGCGGAGCCAAGGAACGCTGCAACAGCGCGATCTCCACCACACCGTCATCGGAAAGCACCAGCGGTTCGGCTAATTCGAACACGACAATCTGCACCGGTTCAACCGGCTTGGTGCGTGTCGTCCATCCCGTACGTGGATCATCATCCAAGGTCCCCGAAGCCCGCCCATACTTACTGTCTTCACCTTTCCCCTCAGAGCTTGCCGACGCACGCCTGAGCGGCAGATCAATCACCGACGAATCACTGCGACCCTTCACTTGCAGTTTCACATTGGTCAGGATGAACTCCCCCGTCTCTGCAAACGAATATTTCGCGTCCTTGTGAGTAGGATCGGAAAACACTTCAAGACGGATGCCGGTGATCCGATCAAGCGTGTTGGCCGGCACCTTCAGAAAATAATCATCCTGAACCGCTTGGCTGTCATTGGCTGTGATGATTCCGTCTGGGTGCGTTGTGAGCACCGTGCCCTCAGTTGCCCTCATCGCAACTGGTGTCACAACGGTCCAAGGCTCATAAGGAGGTTGTGCCCTTTCGATCATTCGATCCAACTCGTCAGAGAAGGCAACCTCAGCATCGATCTTTACCTGATCTAGTTGTACTTTCATCTGGTCGAGAACCTTTTGACTCTCGTCAATCGCAGGTTGAACCAGCCCTGACTTGTACGACAGGAAAGGCTTTGCACCACCCCCCGCTGCACCCGTCTCATCAATGCTGTTGAAGAATGCGGTCAGGCTGTAATAGTCACTTTGAGAGATGGGGTCGAACTTATGGTCATGGCACTGGGCACATCCGAGAGTAAGCCCTAACCAAAGGGTGCCCACCGTATTCGTTCTGTCCAGCACATAATCCACCCTTGATTCTGCTGGGTCACGACCACCTTCACCGTTGTGCATGTGGTTGCGGTGAAAGCAAGTGGCAAGGCGTTGTTCATCAGTCGCGTCGGGCAGTAGATCGCCCGCGAATTGTTCTACCGTGAACTGATCAAACGGCATGTTGTCATTGAACGCGGAAACGACCCAATCTCGCCACGGCCAGTTCTGCCTCGTTGCATCACCCTGAAAGCCATCAGTGTCGCTGTAGCGGGCCCCGTCAAGCCACCACATCGCCATTCTCTCTCCGTAGTGAGGCGAGGCCAGAAGCGAGTCCACCCATCGACTCCAATCACCAGCATCCGATGCCTCACCAAGTGCGGACAGGTCAGATGCCCCCGGCGGTAAACCCGTGAGATCAAAAGACAGTCGGCGCATCAAAGTGTGTTTGGCGGCACGGTGCGACAGCGGCAGTCCTTCGGTCTGCAATCGCTTCTTTACAAAATAGTCGATCGGATGAACATCAGCGGCCTCGGCAGGAATGTCCATCGCGACAGGAGCTTCGAAGGACCAATGCTCGCCCCACTCTGCCCCCTCTGCGATCCATTGAGTGATGGTGGCAATCGCCTCCGACGTTAACGGCTTCTTGTGTGAATCGGTGGGCGGCATCAATTCAACGCCCTCGACACCCCGAATTCGATCCAGCAACGTACTCTTTTCCGGCTTTCCGGGTACCACTGCCGAATAGCCCCCTAAATCAGCGATCGCACCCTCCCGAGTATCCAATCGAAGTTCCGTCGAACGCGAGCCCTCGTCGAACCCATGGCAGACCAAACAGTTATTCGACAACAACGGTCTAATTTGCCGATTGAAGTCAACCGGTTCGTCCGCATTGGTGAAAACACCCCACACGAATAACCAAAGCACGGATGCTGTGGAAAAAACTTGACCTGAACGCCAAACATGAGACCTTTGCATCCGATGACTAACCCGCGTGCGATTCAAACCAAACAAGAACATGTAAGCTAAAGCCAAATACTAACGATCGAGTCTTCCAATATCAGCCGTCATTATACCGTGAGCAGACTGCAACGTCTTGCACAGACAAATCATGGTTTTGCATAAATCCTGCATCCCTATGGAATCTGATCGTAAAACGCAGCATCCAGGACTTAGTCAAGCCGCAACTCGGCAAGCCACCGACGTTGACGGCATTCCGAACATCTCCTTACATCGTCGCAAACCACGGCAAGAACACAGTCCAACCGCTAAGTCCCCATCACTAGGCATGACGAGTTCCCCAGTAGCACGACACGTTATCAACGCGTGATTCCCAATAACCCGTTCCGAATTGATCTCCGCCGCTGAACCAACCGAGTTAAACTGAGTTCCACAACGCCCTCTCAGAAACGCCCTCTCAGAAACGCCCTCTCAGAAACGCCCTCTCAGTCGCTTTGGAGTGAGCATACTGAGAAGACCGAATTCCCCTTCGGTGATGCCCGCGTAACCAACCGCACTGTGATGCCACGCCAAGTGATTAAGCAATTACAATCACGCCAACAACCTTCGCCAGGATTTCGATAAAGACAAATAAGACACGGGAGTATCAAAGGTGACTCCGCCAAGCAGAAGCAGTTACCCCAACTAGCACACCCCAGTGCCTTCCTAGACACATTCTCGGATGGGCTCTCGGATATTTCGCGACAAACTCTTTTCAAGCCACCCGATGTTAGTCACCACAGTGCATAACTTAACAATGCCAACCTGCAAAAACACATTTGCTTCGTTCACGACCCTCCCGTTATTCACCAAGCACCGAACTGTGACAATGCGAAAAGCACCACTGCTCCTGCTTGCGGCTTTAGTCGCAAGCCTGTTTCCTACGCCATGTCGTTCTGCCGAACCTCCCATTTACGATCTTGTCATTTACGGCGGCACCTCGGCCGGGATCGCGGCGGCGGTTCAAGCAAAACGGATGGGTGCGTCGGTAATCGTACTGGAGCCCTCCGCTCGAATCGGAGGTCTAACCACAGGGGGACTTGGACAGACAGACATCGGAAAGAAAGCAGCGATCGGCGGCATCTCCAGAGAGTTTTATCAACGCATCCGGAAACACTACGCGAATGATGCAAACTGGAACTGGGAATCGAAAGCGGCTTATCGCAGTGGTGGACAAAGCCGCACGACGGCCGACGAGGACACGATGTGGACATTCGAACCGTCCACCGCATTGAAAATCATGCAGGACTTTGTCAGTGAAAATAACATTGAAGTTGTTCTGAACGCGAGGCTCGACCGCACGCCGCTCAAAGACCATGAACCCCGTGTCGAAGGTGTCGTCATGCAAAACACAACGATTCGGAGACTCGTCACCGAGGACCAAACTCAGTACCGAGGTCGTTGTTTCATCGACGCTACGTATGAAGGTGACTTATTGGCCGGCGCAGGTGTTTCCTACGTGGTGGGGCGTGAGAGTGCGAAAGAGTATGACGAACCACTGAATGGCGTACAAACCAAACGGGCTCTTCATCACCAATTGAAATCAGGCATAGATCCGTTCCGCGTCCAAGGGGATCCCACGAGTGGTTTACTGCCGGGCGTCGACGAGACGGGTCCCGGCGTCGAACAGAGCGGCGACCACCGCGTTCAGGCTTTTTGTTTTCGGATGTGTTTGACTGACCAACCCGCGAATCGGCGAAAAATACTGAAGCCATCTGACTACGATCCAATCAGCTACGAACTCTTACTCAGAAACTTCGAAGCGGGAGCGAAGGTGCTGCCGTGGTCATTCTCGCTGATGCCAAACCGAAAAACTGACATCAACAATAATCGGGGAGCATCCACGGACTTCATCGGTCAGAGCTATCAGTACCCTGAAGCTACCTACGAGCAACGCGAGGCGATCGTCGAAAAACACCTTCAGTACCAGAAGGGCCTTCTGTGGACACTTGCCAATCATCCTCGGGTTCCGTTAGCCATGAGGCAGCAGGTCTCCCAATGGGGACCATGCCGGGACGAATTCGCAACTCCTGATGGCTGGCAACGCCAATTGTATGTTCGCGAGGCCCGACGAATGGTAGGCACAACCGTAATGACACAGAATCACTGTCAGGGATCTCGCGTTGCAGAGCAGCCGGTTGGACTTGCTGCGTACACAATGGACTCACATCATGTGCAACGTTACGTCGATAACAATGGGGATGTACAAAACGAAGGAGATGTGCAGGTGGGAGGTTTTTCTCCCTACGGGATCGAGTACGGCTCACTAACGCCACAAGACGCGGAGTGCGACAATCTTCTAGTGCCAATCTGCCTGAGCGCCTCGCACATCGCATTCGGGTCGATCCGAATGGAACCCGTGTTCATGGTGCTGGGACAAAGCGCGGCAACCGCCGCGGTACACGCAATCCGTGAGAAAAAGACGGTACAGAACATCGATTACGACAAACTGCGCAGCCAACTGTTATTAAACAAGCAAGTACTTACCTGGTCGCACACTGCCCCAAAGTCGCCGTTGAGCACCGATGCAAAAACTTTCTCGGGTATCGTCCTTGATGACAACCAAAGCAACCGCAACGGATTCGATTCGATCAGCCAGTCGAACGGACCTTTCCTGTCATCGCATTACCGTCACGACAGCAACGCTGGCAAAGGCCTCCAAAATGCCACCTTTACGTTTAGGATCCAAAAAGCTGGAAGATACAAACTGCAACTCGCGTGGACATCACACGCCAATCGCGCGACCAACGTTCCCATCACGTTGACCACATCTGCCGGCAAACAGAACATGCTTCTCAATCAGCAACAAAAACCGGAAGCAGCTCCGTTTGGTACCCTCGGTACATTCAATCTCGCCCCGGGCATTGCCACTGTCGAAATTGGAAATGCAAACACAGACGGCTACGTGATTCTTGACGGTGCACGAATGGTCCAGATTTCCAAAAAGCCGTCAAACTAATGCCGTTTTTCGTAACAGTTTGCGAAGGAAAGAACGCACTTGCTGCCCAACGTCTGACTGAGCGCGGCTGTACCTCAAACGAGCAAACTACCGTCTTGAAACTGCCACCGGATCTTGCCGTTTTAGTGTTTATTCGCTATTCTCTAATATCATCAAGGTTCATAAAAAACTGGTGTTTAAAATTTGATCGCTTCGCCCAAACGCCCAACGCTTGCATCGAGACTACGTACCGCTCGTTTCATTGTTAACGGTGCAGTGTTCCTCTCCGTTGTGCTTACTGCTCCACTGCAAGCTAAAGACCCAACTTTCTCTGAGGGCGACAAACTGTACGCTTTGCAAATCAAGAGATTGTTTGCCGACAAGTGCATGGCTTGCCATGGTGCAGATCCTGATGAACTGGGAGGCAACTTTGACATGCGTAGTCGATCCGCAATGCTCAAGGGTGGTGACTCGTTCGAGGATGAAGTTCTGATCCCGGAATCCGGCCGCGACAGCTTTCTTTACGTGGTGACAACACGTAAGGAAGCGGGTTACGAAATGCCCCCCAAGGAGTCGGAGAGCCTCACTAGCGAAGAATCCAATCGGATTCGACAGTGGATCGACTTGGGTGCTCCTTGGCCAAGCGACGAGCTTGTCCAAAAAATACGTCAAGAGTATGCCCAGGGCCTGATCGTTAAAACTTCAGGTGGCCTAGACGATGAATGGAGCAACCGCCGTTACGAATCGTCAAGCCTATGGGCTTACCAACCGCTCAACGTAGTGCAACCACCTGAAGGTATGCACCCTGTTGACTGGTTTGTTGACCGAAAACTGCAGCAAATGAAACTACCCGCGGCACCACCTGCAACCGGGATTGAACTTGCACGCCGTCTGTCGTTTGACTTGACGGGCCTGCCACCGGAAACCCAACCCAACTGGCCTAAGACGAGCGATTTCTCTGCTGCCTATCAAGCAGATCCCGATCTCGCAGTTGAAGAACTGGTCGCAAAGTTGATGAGCTACCCGCAGTACGGAGAGAAATTTGCCCAACATTGGCTTGATGTTGCCCGATACGCCGACACCGCGGGTTTCGCGAACGATTTTTCGCGTCCCAATGCATGGCGGTACCGCGATTACGTCATTCGCTCATTCAATCTGGATCGGCCCTACTCGCAGTTTGTTCGTGAACAGATAGCCGGTGACGAACTGAACGCAAACTCCATCGACCATCGCATCGCGACAGGATTCCTTCGCATGGGGCCTTGGGAGCAAACAGGGATGAGTGTATTCCGCATCACAAGGCAACAGTGGCTTGATGATGTTACCGACTCGGTGGGGCAAACTTTTCTAGGTCACGCGCTTCAATGCGCCAAGTGTCACGACCACAAATTTGACCCGATCCCAACACGTGATTACTACCGAATGATGGCGGTTTTCTCAACAACACAATTCGCCGAAAAAGACACCCCTTTTCTTCCCAGCGAGAACCAGAGTGCCTTCACCGCCACCAACGCGTGGCTCAACAGCAAAATCGGATCGTATGCCAAGCAGCGTGATGCTCTGCAACAGAAGATAGACAACCAGAAATTGTCAGAAACGGGGGATGCCCAGGTTGGCAACAATGGACTCGACCCTGGGGACGAAAATTCCCTTGCCCGCATCAAGAAGAACATTTCACGGCACAACATCGAGCGAGACAAGACAAACCCCATTGCACTTACGGTGTACACCGGAAAAACGATTGAACGAAAAGCTGTCAATTCACGACTACGTGTTCCAGTCAAACCATGGGACAAAGGGACCATGGAGCCCGACACCATTTTGTTGGGTGGTGACGCATACTCTGCGGGCGCCCCAGTGACACCGGGAGCGTTATCTGCAGCAGAAATGCTTGGAAACATGAAACCCACCTCGTTCCCAGACAAACAAGGCACACGTCGCCTCGCTCTGGCAAATTGGATCACGGCACCCGATAATCCGCTGACTGCAAGAGTGATGGTAAACAGGGTTTGGTCCTGGCATTTTGGTAAGGGTCTTGCGGGAAATCCCAACAATCTTGGCAGCACAGGAGAAACCCCCTCCCATCCTGAATTGCTCGACTTTCTTGCGAATTGGTTTATCAATCACGATTGGTCGGTAAAGCAATTGAACCAGTTACTACTCACTTCAAAAGCGTATCGCCGAAGTACCCGGCACTCCGATCCAAAGTTGACTGAAGAGAAGGATCCACAGAATCGTTTCCTTTCAACATTTCCTCCACGCAGACTTACCGCTGAGGAATTCCGAGATTCGATGCTTGCAGTCAGCGGCGAATTAAATGCCTCCGTTGGTGGTGTGCCGTGCCGCCCAGACATCAATCTTGAAGTTGCGATGCAACCACGACAGATCATGGGAGGCACTGCCTCCGTGTACGAGCCTGATCCACTTCCCGAACAACGCAACCGTCGCACTATCTACGCAGAGAAGATTCGAGGTCTGCGTGATCCATTCATGGAGTTGTTCAACCAGCCAGGCCCTGACAAATCCTGTGAAGTGCGACAGACCTCAACCGTCGCTCCACAAGCGTTGACGCTTATGAATGCCGAGGAGATACAAGATCGGTCATTAGCATTCGCAGCGATGCTAGTTCAAAAAGAAACATCAGATAAGGATGTGATACGATCCGCTTTTGCCCGAGCACTGGGCCGCGAGCCTACCGAAATCGAAGTCCAACAATGCATGAAGCACTGGAAACGTTGCACCAGCGAAGAAAGAGAATTACAGCATGAATCTCAGACTTACCCTGCCACCACGTTACGAACAGTGATGGCAGAGAAGACTGGTGAACCATACGAATTCGTTGAGCACATGCCAGCGTACGAATCGTACGTTCCCG
>CAXGRW010000035.1:0-17143 GCA_964012125.1 uncultured Rhodopirellula sp. | reverse complement strand
CCATCAGGTCTGCGAAACGCTCTTCTGCTTCGCGACGACGGCGAACTTTTTCACCTACGCTCCAACCAGACCTGATACGCATCACACGACGTGAGATTTCAGCGTCCGAAGGGAGCGTCTCATTTTGAGTCACTGAGGTTCGTTCCGAGACGCTGTTTTGGTTCGTTAATGTCAACATGATAGGATTCCTCCTGAAAGAACTCGCCCTAAAGTGGGGCATCTTGCTACTCAGCCACATTGGCTTCGCTGATTGCCCTTACGGAGCAAGCAGCGTGCCAATCGGCAGAATCGACACGACCGATTCCTTATTGTACGCGTCGAATCCGCTGTTTAGCCGCATAAATTCTTGGAAAAAGGCTTTTCAGCTATTTCTCAGCCGACGTCGGCTTCGCTCGTTCTGAGACAGTTTTCAAAACTTTGCAAATCTTGCAATTCCTGAGCTGGCAGCAACAAGACCTCATGTTTGGCGACCTCGCTGCCCAAAATCGCAGTTCGCACAACTTCCCACGTTCTAATCCCACATTTCCCACGTAAATCGCAGTACTGCAGCTGCCCAGCAGCATCGTAAAGCATGCCAAATACTTGCTCGCGACCCGCTTCGCGACTGAGGACAAAAGACCCATCTGGCTCGAAATAGAGCGTGTCCAGCTGCTTCAGACGTGACTCGACTGTTTCAAAGCTGGCTGCCAACGGTCCTTTGCCAGCGCCGTAGAGATACAGGTGAAATGAGATCATTTGAATTGCGTGAAACTGGAAACGAGTGTGTGAAACGGGAAATGGGCGGTTGGCGATCTGCTGAGAACGAAAGCAGCGTTGACGTCTACAGGCTGCTTTTCATAGCGTTCCCAACGGATCAGGTGTTCCGGCGCGTGCCAAAATTCTGCAACCACAGAAGCACCCCCAAGTCCGCAAGCAGTGTTTTGATGGTGAGTTACCTCTCATACCATTCAAAACAATGCTTCACCGCTGATCATGGAAGCATCCGTTGCTTTACTTCTGCCAACATAACCGACGCTCCCTGCGTTTCCACTTGGCAACGTTGCTTTTCATCATCTGCTGCTACTCTTTAGAACCGCAGACAGCGAGTGGTCAGAACAATGATGAATCGCTGGTAGAACTGAACTTAACCGGCACAGTGAGTTTGCCGCGTCTGGTTGAGGCCGTTTCGAAACAAATGGATGAGCGTTTTCTATACAGCGCGAACCTCGCCAACCGGCAGGTCACCATCTACACCCCCGCCAAGCTTCCCAAAAGTGCGCTGCCTGCTTTACTTGGCAGCCTGCTGAAAGGCGAAAACCTGGCGGTTGTTGACTCGGATGTCGCTGGCTGGAAACGGATTGTCGATTTTGCCGACATGGTTCCCTATGCAACTGCTGGCGACTCAACCGAAGTGCTGGCTAAAGACGGGCCTGCTGCTCCGGTCACGCAGGTGATTCCAATCAAGAACGCAAACATCACGAATATGGCGCAATCATTGCGGCCGTTTCTTTCCAAGGGAGCAAATTTTCTAGTGCTGCCCGAAAATCGTTTGATCATCGTGACAGACTACGCTCAAAATGTAAAAACGATTGTGGAACTACTGAAGTTGATCGATGCCCCTGCTGGACAGGCAACGATTGATTTTTACGAAGTGAAACATCGAAACCCGGGTGTATTGATCCAACAGGCAGAGGCTTTGATCCTTAAGTCAGCCGATGGGAAAAGCAATCAGAACGTGAAGCTGTTCAATGACAGTTCTGACCGTCGAGTCGTGGTCGCTGGTGACTCGAGCGAGGTGACTCGAGTCCTGCAATTGTTAAAGCAACTAGATACAGGGATGGGGTTTCAGACCCGCGTTTACCGCTTACGCAATATCGCAGCCGATCGAGTCCGAAAACTGGTACTGGGTTTGGTCAGCCAAGATGATGCTGAAAGTGCCATCGAAACCACAGTGGACCCAGATGGCAACATGTTGATCGTGCGGGCAGCTCCAGAAATTCAGCAACAGGTTGAAATGCTGATTCGCGAACTGGACCAACCCGTTGATTCCAACGAGAGCCCGATCCAGTTTTACAAGCTTAAAAATGCCAAAGCGGTCGAGGTGCTTTATTCATTACTTGCCTTGCAGCAAGCTGCCGGCAGCGGCCAAGTCTCGCAAGCAAGTGGATTTGACACAAGCATTGCCTCAGAAGGAAATGGCTTTACGGGCCTGGCTCCAGCATTTGGGATGAGTGGCGGGAATCGCCAATCAGCTTTTGGAGGTGCATTTCCAGTCTATCGCGGCCAAACGGGTGGTCGTGATATTCGCATGCCATTCAACGATGGCAACACCGATAACTTTCCGACCACAGCGTCCCAAAACGACAATGCAGCTTTGCGACCATTAATCGGCGGCGGCATGGAATTCAATTCCGTTGAAACAGTTGGCTTCAATGGTGGACAGGTAGCGTCGCTGCCCGGTGGAGCCCGCGTTTCCGCGGATGTGGCAACCAACAGCTTGATTGTTTATGCGCCCTCAAACGTTCAGGGTCTTTACGAAAAGCTAATCAAATCGTTGGACCAGCGGCGTCCCCAAGTGATGATCGAGGCCGAAATTGTAGCGGTCAACACCAGCGGAAATTTCTCACTCGGAGTCGAAGTGTCCATGGGCGACCGGACCGGTGACACAAAACTCTTCAAGTTCAATTCATTTGGTCTCAGCGAGGTCGATGCATCAACCGGCATGCTAACCCCCAAAGGCTTTGCCGGTTTCAACGGGGTGTTGCTGGACCCCGAAGTTGCTGACGTGATAGTGAGCGCCTTATCAAGCCACAATCGCGGCCGAGTGCTCGCATCACCCAAGATTCTCGTCAACGACAACCAAACGGGTACGCTTGAAAGTGTGGAAAGCTTTCCATTCAACAGTGTGAACGTGATCAACACGGTGGGCTCACAAAGCTTGGGCGGCAACCAACAAGCCGGCACGATCATTACCGTCACTCCGCATATCAACGAAGACGACCATCTGCAGCTTGAATTTGATGTGGAATTCAGTTCCTTTGAAGGCGAGCAAATTTCCACGGGCGGTGACAATCCAGGGTTGCTTCCTCCGCAAAGAAAAATTGATCGGGTAGGGAGCGTCGTTACCATTCCAGATGGGAAAACAGTCGTGGTTGGTGGGCTGAAACGCGGCTTCGCATCCGAGACGTTTTCAGGTGTACCATGGATCGAAAAGATCCCGGTTTTGCGTGAATTGACGAGCAAAACGTCAGCTGAAGATAAGTGCACATCGTTTTTCCTGTTCATTCGCCCAAAAATTCTTCGCGACTCTCAGTTCCGAGATCTGCAATACTTATCAGATAACGATATCAGGGAAATGGAGATTCCTGCCAACGATCCCGTCAGCCGCCCCATGTTGATCCCATGCGTAAATCCGCCGACTCAACACCGAGCTCTGCCCTACAGCGGGCGGTACCCGATGGCAGAACCAATGCGGGTAATGCAACCAGTGGAAAGCACACTGCAGGAATAAGGGTGCCTGAAGATCCAACCTCACCTGACATCGTTGATCACGCAGAATCCAACCTGAATGATTCCTCCGCTCCCAAGGCTTCTGCTGACAATCAGTCACGTGCAGTCCAAACTGGCACAGAGCATGAGACAGATCACATCCCCGATCAGGACGAGCGTCTCAGCGATGGGCTAGGAGGAAATCCTCAGCCAGACTTATCTCACTTGCAACCCTCGGCGGATTTTCTAAAACGCTTTAGTATCGCATACGCCCGAATGCATCGAGTCCTTGGATTCGAACACGAATCCGGCATCGTGGTCGCTGTGTGTGATCGCAACGGCTACGATCATATTGACACCATTGGTCGCGCATGCAAAGCCGATGCTGAACCATTACTGTCATCCGAAGACGCGATCCTCAAATCGATCAATCTGGCCTACGCTGACCGATCGAGTCAAGCGCAGCAAGTGATCGACACCATGGATCAGGAAACGCTTTTACGTGACGTCAGTGCATTGGCTAGCCGAGAGGACTTGCTTGACACTGAAGGACGCGCCCCCATCATTCGACTCGTCAATCATCTACTCTTTGATGCAGTTAAAGCAGGTGCATCAGATGTGCACATCCAGCCCTACGAAGACAGGGTCGTTGTTCGACAAAGAATTGACGGGGTGCTTTTTGACAGCTTTGAAATACCGAAAGTGGTTCAAGAAGAAGTTTTGACGAGGGTCAAGGTACTGGGGCGAATGAACATCGCCGAAAAACGCCTGCCTCAAGATGGACGTGCAACTGTCCAACTAGGTGATCGCAACGTTGACTTACGGATTGCTTCTCTACCGACCAGTCACAATGAGCGCATCGTTATCCGGTTACTTGACAAGAGTGCCCGACTCTACACGCTTGGTGAACTGGGGATGCCACCGCATTACCTTGAGACGTTCCGTCAATTGATCCAGCGTGATCATGGAATGATTCTTGTGACCGGACCGACAGGAAGTGGCAAGAGCACGACGTTATATGGTGCATTGCAGGAAATTGACTCGGTGGACCTGAACGTCCTGACCCTTGAAGACCCTATCGAATACCAACTGGACGGTATCAGCCAAACACAAATCAATGAAAAAAAGGGAATGACTTTCGCATCAGGCATGCGCAGTGTGCTGCGTCAAGATCCTGATATCATCATGGTTGGCGAGGTTCGTGATGGAGAGACAGCCGTCATGGCCATCCAAGCGTCGCTGACAGGCCATCTCGTTTTCAGCACCCTGCACACCAACGATGCTGCGAGTGCTGTGACCAGATTATTGGATCTGGGTATTGAGCCTTATCTGGTCAGCAGTTCGTTGGTGGCGTCACTCGCTCAGCGACTGGTACGCCGTCTGTGCACCGCATGCAAACAGCCCGACCCAGCCAGCACCGCATCACTTGCTGCCCCACCATCGGCGCTCCTCAAGGAGCAGGGCATTGTACTCACAGAGCTTCCTGGTGCATTCGCGCCAGTGGGTTGTGAATCATGCAGAGGCACCGGCTTCCGCGGTCGTGTTGGCCTTTTCGAATTACTGGTCATGGATGACAACTGCCGAGAACTCGTACAATCGCGCGGCAACGCATCACAGATTCGCGAGGCGGGAATGCAGGCAGGCATGCACCTGCTTGCAACCGATGGCTTACTGAAAGTCCATCAGGGAGTCACCACTCTCGATGAGGTCATGAGAGTAACAACACTCTAGACCTTGATACCCGACCCGTTGCTTCAGAACTGACTCCGCATGCCGTCAAGTCCTTGGAAAAACGATACAAACAAATAATTGAAGACACCAGTCTTATCAATCAATCGATCACAACGTTATCCTTTTTAGATGGCAGTATTTCACTACACAGGCGTCAAATCGGACTCCACCGTCGTTCGCGGCACAGTCTCAGCGGATACCCCCCGCCAAGCTCGTGATCAATTGCGAGGGGAGGGTGTTCGTGTAAAAAAAATTGGTGAAGCCAATACTACCTCAACTACCAAGAAAGCTTCCTTATCTCTACCGCTGCGTTCGTTTCGGGTTCAATGGGCAACTGCGATCCATGAAATGGCCATGATGCTTCATGCAGGCATCCCGATTCTGGATGCACTGGACACTGTTGCTGACCAAAACCGAGGTCCATTTCGTGTCGCGATGTTGAAGGTTCGCGATCGGGTCGCATCAGGCTCGTCACTTGCTGGCGCTTTGGCCGAGCAACCAAAGCTGTTCGACCCCACCTCGATTCACATGGTCGAAGTGGGTGAGAATTCAGGCACACTGGATGCTGTTCTGCAACAACTGGCACAATTCAAACGCAAGCAATTAACACTTCGCAATTCCGTAACCACAGCCCTGGTCTATCCCTTGTTCCTGACTTGCTTTGGAACGGCTGCTGCCATATTTCTGATGACCTCAGTCTTACCTCCACTGCTGGAGAATCTTGAAGAGACAATGGAGGTACTACCGTGGCCCACTCAAATTGCAAAGTATCTGAGTAATCTGCTTCTCGATTATGGTTGGCTGCTTGCCGTGTTGGTAATCGGGATCCTGTTTAGCTTGATTTCGATCCTTCGCACTGACTGGGGTCAACGTTACTGGCATCAAAAACTGCTGAAGTTGCCCATTCTGGGACCAATGACGGTCAAACAGGGGGTTTCTCGAATTGCAATGATCATTGCCACTCTTTCGCGAAGCGGTATCGAATTGACCAAAGCGGTAGAACTGGCAGAGCGTTCAACCTCAAATCGCGTATTCAAAAGCGCTTTAAAACGGTTTGGAGAACGTATCGCGGCGGGGGAAGATGTGTCTGATGCGTTGGCCAAAGATGGTGCTTTTCCCCCACTGGCAGTACGAGTTTTCTCGGTCGGACAGGAGTCTGGTAAGCTGGATGAGATGCTTTTCCAACTAGCAGATGATTATGATGAGCAGGTAGCCACGGCATCCGCACGGCTAACAGCGCTGCTAGAACCCGCGTTAATCCTTATTCTGGCCGCCGCAGTCGGCTTCCTTTTATTAGCAACCATCCTTCCTATTCTGGAGGCGGGAAATGTCATGTAAACAAGCGTCTACATACAAGCAAAACCAGCGGCACGCTTTTTCGCTGGTGGAACTGATCGTGGTAATGGTCATCCTGGGCATGCTCGCTGGATTGGTAGCGGTTCGAACCCGCGGCTACCTGATTTCATCCAAGCAAAATGCAGCCAAGACGGAAATTGCTAACATCGTCAAAGCAGTAGAAACTTTTTACGCAGATCAAAGTCGTTATCCAACAACCGATGAAGGTATCAACATTTTGTTGGCACCAACCGATTCTTGGCCAGACGGTTTTCTCAACAAAGCTCCTCTCGACCCTTGGAAAAACCCGTACGAATATGTGAGTCCCGGATCCTCTGAACCCTACGCAATCATCTGTTTGGGCGCTGATGGCCGCGAAGGTGGCGAAGGTGAGAATCTGGATTTCACAAGTGAATCTCTGGGTGGCGAAGATGGGCGTCAATGAACGCAGGCAAGGATTCACGCTTCTGGAATTGATGATTGTTTTCGCGATTCTAGGCCTGTTGGCTACGATTGCGATGACCTCGTTAGCCAGCAGAGTTGGTGATTACAGATTCACTCAGGCAATGGAAATCATCGGACGTGTAGACGCCTACGCAAGACGACAGGCAAGCACTCAGCGACAAACGGTTCGCACGTCCGTTGCAAGCCTGACAAATGTGCTGCGGGTTGGCACCCCAGAAGATCCAACTACTCGATCCTTCAAATTACCAACTGGCATACGCATCGGGCAAACCAAGTTTCGGAAGCAGACGATTCCGACGACTGACTTTGACATCCGTTACAACCCATACGGAATTTCTCCCACATATGCAATGAAACTTATCCAAGGCTCACAAACCCGATGGATCATTGTTCTGGGTTCCAGCGGGCAAATCATTCAAACCAATGAAGCGGGCGAGGTTGATGAAATCCTTTCGCTCTAGACAACGAGTTGGCTTCACGCTGGTTGAAGTGGTCGTCGGCTTGACTCTGCTGGCGACGGTCATTGTTTCATCTTTACTGGCGTTCTCAAAACATCAAAAACAGATCCGTTTGGCACGCTCCAAAATTGCCGCAGTGCAAATCGCAGATGACCTATTGAATCGCATGTCGGCGAGTCGCACCGGAATCCCTCCTGCTTCGAGTGGCCCCATTCCGGAACATCCAACTTGGTCTTGGCGAACAAGCGTGACTGCGGAAACATTCCGCGTCCCCATTCCCATGCAAATCATCACGCTGCAAATCATCGAGAGGGAAAACGAATCCAAACTGAACCTGCTTGCATCAACGAGCGTGGTCAAGGCGATCGAGCCATGAGAACTCGTCAGCAGCAAGCTGGATTTACTTTGATTGAACTGGTCGCCTCGGCTGTCCTGACTTCGATAATGATGACCGCGATTCTCGGAATTGTTTGGTCAACACTGAAACAAACACAACAGCTTAAGAGAAACGAAACGCAGCAAGCTTCTTCCGTAACGCTAGCCGGGCAACTAAGAATCGACCTGCAAAACGCAAGAGGAATGCAGATTGACCCCAACGGAATCACGCTGCATGGCTTCTTGGCCCGTGACAATGCCAATCGCAGCATCTCACTACGCGCCGGACGTGTTCGGTACGCACTGCGGACAGTGAATGACAAGCGGATACTGGCGAGAGCATCCGACGGTGGTCCATGGGAACCACTGTGGGTCAATTTTGGAGCAATTTCGATCGATCCACTCTCCTTCCGTGAAGCCGATAACGAAGATTTGCCGATGGCAGAGACAGGCGGCCTTCCCGAAATTCCTGAATCATTTCGAATCACTGTCCGAGGTGACAATGGGGCCATTATCTGGAGGGAGGTCATCCAGCATCATGAAAATTAAATCAGGGTCCAATAACGCATCAATGATGATCCAGGCAAATCGGCACTTGAGACACAAACGGAAACCTCGCTCCGGTTATGTGCTGATGACGGTCATCGCGGTTTCCATTCTCGTCATCACGTGCCTCAGCTTGCTTGCACGTCAAAGTCTGAGAATGGGATTGAAGGCTGCGGATCAGGAACGAATGCTGCAAAAACGTTGGGGCTCATTGAGCCTGCAGAGAACTTTGCTGGCGAACGCTGAACGCATCTTTGAACGACTCGAAGAAGAAAATGAGCGTCAGGGCAATGACACGACACCAGTGATTCGAAGTAAGCTCGTCCTCGGGGAAGTTACCTTTGATCTTCTTCTGGCGGACGAGGATGCCAAGCTACCGTTGAACACGCTTTATCACCATGTCGGTTTTAAGAAAACAGAAGATAGTATCAGCCGGGTTGCTGGATCAAACGTGACCCTTGCAACACGACTTATTCCCGCTGTGGAACCCATGCAGATATCGAGGGAGAAGAAGCGAGTCTCTGTCTCTGATGACGAGGAAAATGAAATTGCCGAAGATGTGCCAGATGCGTTTCGGAGCTGGGGAGAAGTGTTTGACCTAACGACTTTGGGCAAGAGAGCGGAAAGTCAGACGTCATTGCAGTCAAGCACAACAAACTTGACCTGTTGGGGAAGCGGACAACTCAATTTCCGCAGAGCCTCCGACGAAGCAATATTGGCGTTAGCCAGTGTTGTCGTGCAGGATGGAAAAGCAAGGCGAGTCTTGCAACGATACAGGGCAAGTCCCACCGCATCACTATCAACCCTTTTGTTAAGCGAAGTGAGCGACCAACAGAAACAACGCCAATTACAAACAATTTTCTCAGAAACCAGTACGAACTTCTCGATCTGGATCGACGCACACTCACGAAGTGGACCCCCGCTAAGAACATTCACCGTAATGAAACGCGATCCAGATGGCGTTGTACAACACCAACGTTTTTCTCTTTAAACAACACCGATTCCAATATGGAACTGCAGCGACAACGGCACTACCTGACGATCACAACAGTTTGTTTGTTGTTGTTTTCTGCTGCCATCGTGCTCTGGTCAGTTTCAAACGTCGATGAATCCCCACCTCAGTCACCAAATGTGCAGTCTGGTCATACTGCAACGTCAGAAGCCTCCCGCGTACCTGAACTCACCATCCCGATGGCGATGACCCAGCGACAGTTGCGCGGACCACTCTATGATCCTGCGCCGGTCCCCGTCTCACCACCCAAACCGAAACCTCCAGTAGTACCACGTCCCAAAACTGGTCCCAAACTTGATTTGAGCCTCGTCGGAACGATCATCGAATCAAACAACAGCCTTGCCATCATCGCTGACGCCACTGGTGGATTCGATGTAAAAGGTGTTGGCGAAATATTGGAACTTGCCCCTGATGGGATCGTGATCACGAGCATCCAATCCGAGCAGGTAACTCTCAAGCACCAAGACAAGACCACCACACTACGTCTCGAACGCAAGCAGAAAAAGAACAAAAGCACAAACGGAAATCGCACTAACCGAAAGCGAGGCTTGAAATGAGTCTTCGCGGCAGCTTGATTATCGAAGGTGAGCATGAGTGGCGCATTCATGTTGCCGATGATTACCGCACACTACCCAAAGCATCAGAGCATGCTGCCATTGTCGCGACTGTCAAAGAGTTACTGGCAAAATCCAAAGGCGTGCACTCAGGATGCATTATTGCTCCGGCATCCGATTCATGTTTTTTCTCGTGCCTGCACTTACCCCCTGCAATTGACACTCGAGATCGTTCTTCGCTGATTTACGAACTTGAGAATCATCTTCCCATCGACGCTGAATCCATGGCAGCTGATTTTTCAGTGCTACCTGCTACGGCTCATGAGGATCAAACACTGCACGGGAGTTCTGTTTCTGCGATTGCGGTCGAAGTGCATGACTGGAAACCGCTTGCTGACAAGCTGGAATCCGCAAACATTCCAGTCACCAACATTATCCCCAGTGCTATCCTCGCCATTGCATCACTTAATGCAAAGCATTCGTTTGCGGGGACAAGCAGTCTCATGCTCTGTCATGCCAATCATGCGGACTTGATTACGCTTGCCGACGATCACATTTCTTCATGGAAATACGCCAAGCTTGAAGCGGCAAGCTTGGAAAGACACAAATTCCTGGATCTTCCAGAATCAAATCAGATCCTCGTTGTCGATTGCACTGAAGCACAGGGCTCACTTATCCGAGACCATGTAGGATCGGTTCAAATCGAACCTGACTCGCTCGTCGCAAGTTGCCTTCAAGGCGCTAATGCAGTTTTCTCCAAGCCCGCCTCCATCCACTTCAATCTTCGGCGAGATGACCTCGCGTCTGAAGACCCGCTGCGGCCTATCAACCGACAACTTTCGTGGCTCGCATTTGCCGTTGCCGCCTGCCTCATCACAATGATCTTCGGAAGCTGGTGGCGGACGACAAAAATTGAAAACAAGATCGCTGAAAACCTACTAGCACAATCCGAAGTTTTTAAAGAATCATTTCCCGACACCCGAGTGCCAGCTTCGCTCCTACGACGAGTGCGCAGTGAACACTCGCGAATCATGGGATCTAGAAATGCAACCAAGCAAATCGAAGCTCCCAATTCTGCAACTGAAGTGATGCGTGTCCTCTTGGCATCCTTGCCGACAGACATCCGGGTGCGAATCAGCTCAATCGATATCCGCAACGGAGCTTTGGATTTGACGTTCCAAGTTCAACACTTTGTGGAAGCAGGCATCGTTGCCGAAGCACTATCTCAAAGCGGCTTCGACGTTTCCCAGCCTGCCACAGCACAAAAAGACGCCAAGACATTCGAGTCCACGATTCAAGCAAAATGGCGTCAAATTGTTTCTGCAAGCACCAACCAAGCTGCCGAGGCGGCAGCCGTCTCTTCCAGAACTAACCAGAGCAAACCCTCCATCGGTGAACCAAATATACCTACCTCCGGCAATGCGTTTCGCATCGCAGGCCCCCAAACCGAAACACCGGAGGTCGATGCGAGATGACAGGAAAAAATCCTAAACGCCAGCGACGACTGATTGCCATCGCTCTCGTGATTATGGGAATTTACGCAATCAGTGGCGTAATGGGGACACAATCGAAGCAGGAACGCTTGGACCAATCAGTCCGAGACTTGGCTTCGATCCGCACAATGCTAAATGATATCAATCACTTAAAAACCGTGCCCAAGGTCGCCGCATTGCGTCTCGACTCACCGGCCGAAGTCACCAACCGAATTTCAGCCGCACGATCAGCCGCTGGCCTGCCGGAATCCACCTTACTGCGTGAAGAGCCGACTGCACCTCAGAGAATTGACCGATCGGATTTTGAACTTCGGTCCACGACGATTGACCTTGCTCCGGCGAGCCTGACGCAAATCATTGCTTTCTGTGAAAACCTCAGAGATGAGGATTCCGGTACTTTAGTCCGCGACCTGACACTCACCGAGCCGAGAACTGGGACGCAGCAAACTGGCCCTGAGATGTGGAAAGCAACTTTGGTATTGACCCAAATGTTCTTTTCACCGACAAGCCAACAGGAATAGAGTAGGTCACCAGTCGTACGCAGATTTGCGGTGACAGACTCAAATACCCACGGTTTTCTGTCGTAACATCCTTCTGGCGATTCACGGATGAGGGCTAGACGCACCGCCTTTTCAGCACTCACCACCGCTTCGCTGCTGGTGGGAATGGTCGGTTGCGCAGCATTCAATGATCAACATGACTCGCTCATAAAAATCGAATCGAGCCGGAATCCTTCCAAAGCTCAACGCTTAACATTGGCTGGGGTTAACGCGTTGGAAAATGGCAAGCCAGAGTATGCAGCAGAAAAGCTACTCTCCGCAATCAGAGCAGATCCCAAGTACGGCCCTGCCCACAACAACTTGGGGCTGCTGCAATTCGATGATGGCAAACTCTACCAGGCTGTGCTCTCTTTTGAACGCGCCAGAGAATTGATGCCTTCAGATCCTGCAGTCTATTACAACTTGGGGTTAGCGTTGGAGAAAGCAGGCCGAAAGAATCGGGCACTCGAACTCTACTGGCAAGCAGTCGAACTCGATCCGACTGAACCACACTTTCTTGGCAACCTCGTTCGTTTAAGACGCAGGCTTGGCGAGACCGGCCCTGATGTCGTCGGACAGTTGCAAGACTTGATGCTGATTGAAACACGGCCAGACTGGAGAGACTGGGCTTCTGAACAACTGGAAGTTACGCTAAATCCAAATCTGGATCGTGGCCCGGAGACACCAGAATTTGGTGGTAGTGAATCAACAAACGAGCGTCTGAAGAACAAGAGCACCAACGAGCCTCAAACAAGAATCATTGACCTCAGCCCCAATGCTAAAACACGGGATTCCAGCGAGCCAAGCGAACCCACCGAACCGAGCGAGCAATCACAAATGGCTCCGGAGTTATTACCACCAGGGCCCCTTGGAGGTCTGGGCCCCAAACCGCATCTTCCTGATACCCCCATAGAGAAACAGCCGGAACAGGACCATGCCCCCGCTTCGTTCAGCAGGTCCATCCCGATCCGAAGCGAAGGCGCCTTCAACACCTTGCCACAAAGCATCAGTGACTCAACAGATGCTACGCCTTCGGCACTATCAGGCAGTGAGGCCCCTTCCGTACTCAGTCAGCCAAACGAATGAAGATCCCGCATGTTGACGGAGACACGGCCATCATCATTGCGACGTGCCACCTCACGCCTTGGGTGATGAATCACATTGGGCGATGAAACGGGCCGGGCGATGAAACAGGCCAGTGCGACTTAATCTACGGTGACCGTGCGTCACAAGCACCGAGTGCTATCGCAACACAGGACAGACATCGAACCATTCACGTCGTTGTTGCTGCATCCAATCAGACGCCTCATTCGGCCCCCACAGGCCAGTTTGATAGTGATGCAAGGCGGGCGCGGCAGGACTTTCCCAAGCAGCAATGATTGGATCAATGATTCCCCAAGCCAATTCCACCTCATCACTGCGAGCGAACAAACTGGCATCGCCATTGAGTGCGTCAAGCAACAGACGCTGGTACGCATCAGGCAAAGACTTTCCGCCACTTGTTCCTTGAAAGCTGAAATCCAGTGTGCTCGTACGCGTCCTCATTTCCGAATCTGGAACCTTGGTTTCAAAATGCATCTGAATACCCTCTGCCGGCTGCACTTGAATGACAAGCCGATTTCCAATCGGTGCTTTTGGCATATCCTCAAACAGAATGTAGGGCACTTGTTTGAACTGAATGACAATCTGCGTCGTCCGACAGGACATTCCTTTGCCACTTCGCAGATAGAAGGGCACGCCCTGCCATCGCCAATTGTCGCAATACAACTTTAAGACCGCGAAGGTTTCTGTCGAACTTCCCGCGGGCACGCCTTCTTCGTCCAAGTAGCCAACATATTGCCCGCGTACCGTATCGGAAGCAAAATCGCCACCAGTCATTTTGCGAACCCCATGCAGAACCTTTACCTTCTCGTCACGTACCAGAGCAGCGTCGTAACTTGCAGGTGGTTCCATGGCAGTGATCATCATCAGTTGCAGCAGGTGATTTTGGAACATGTCTCGGAGGATTCCTGACGTGTCGTAATACCCTGCTCGCCGACCGATCACCACCTCCTCTGCAACCGTGATTTGGACATGGTCGACATAGTTGCGATTCCAGACCGGCTCAAAAATGCTGTTTGCAAAACGCAACGCAAAAATATTTTGCACCGTTTCCTTTCCGAGATAATGATCGATTCGATAGATCTGGTCTTCACGAAAGGAACTGTGAATTGACTGGTTCAATGCTTGAGCAGTTTTCAAATCAGTACCGAATGGCTTTTCGATAATGACGCGTCGAAAACCATTTGAATCATTGGACAGTCCCGCATTTCCCAAATTCCGAATAGCCGTTTCATACAACTGCGGCATGGTAGAAAGATAGTACACTCGCCCGCATTCAGCGCACGGTGCACCCGCTTCGTCTAGCTCAATAGAATCGAGAAAGTTACCCAGAGAAATGAAGTCATCCGGACTTGTGATATCGCCGCGTTGGTAAAAAACATTTTCACTGAACGCAGTCCATTTCGCAGCATCGAACGCATCCTCTGAGTACTGGGCCGTCGTTTCACGCAACGAATCTCGCCACTGCTGGTGTTCAAAGCCGCTTCTGGAAACGCCAATGATCCTTGACCCCTCCGGCAATCGTCCTTTGATAAAGAGCTGGTAGAGCGCAGGAATCAATTTACGACTGGTCAAATCTCCGGAAGCACCAAAGATTACAATTGAATCAGCCATCTGCAGAACCTTCAAAAAATACGTATGTGACCCGACGCTCGCTTGCGTTGCCCAAGCTTACGTCAACGGGAGGTAACTGGGGAAGGGAAGGTAGAACACTGCACTGACACGTTCGCTCAACATTCACAAGAATGATTGTTGGACTACTCTTCCCAGCGGATTTCACCTTTACGCTGGCGCACTCGCCACTTCTTCATGTACTGTTCTCGCCGCGCCTTACTATCGTGCTCGGCGCGATAATTGAAGGTAACACCTGTGATCCGGCGGAGGTTTTCAAATGCCAACACACGTACTGACATGTCGGCTGAATCAAGATTTTCCATCAACTGCAAATCACTGCCAGCTTCTAGTTGCTCATTGGTGTACCCCGTTAACATCCGAAACAGCTGTACTTCGGCTGCCGCATCCATTTTCTTAATCGCTTGCTGAACCTCCAATGCGGCCCCTGCTCCACTATTCACTCGAGAAAGCAAGGCGTCGTAATGCTGCGGCCAATACGCTCTCTGTTTTGAATCACTGAATACACCAGCTCCTCCAAAATAGACATCCGATTTTCCCAGCACGAGTAATGTTCTGGCAGCCAAGTCAGCTACTTCCGAACGGCGAAACGCCAATAGTTCTCGCAGTCCGATTTCCAGTGATGTTGCGTCATCAAGTATCGCCAGTAGGTTCTGACGTGCTGTAGTCGCAAGAACGTCAGCGTTGGGGACTACCTCTGTTGCCCAATCCGGCACGGTATCGAGTGGTTCCAAACTGGGCTCACCCCCACCGACCTGAGACCACTGATTACCAGATTCAATCGAAATCGAAAGTCCTCCTATCTCTGCGGTCACGCCGCCATTAACAGCGACCAAACGACGAATCGCTAAATGATTTTCTGGCAACAACGGATCACGGCCCACTTCGCGAGTATGGGTCAACTGAATGGCAGCGATAGTGTCCGGGCTTGCTAACTGAAGCCTGCACTTTTCCTTACCCAACTGAATTTGAACAGAAGGATCTGGTGTGTCAGCAGAAGGATCTGGTGTGTCAGCAGAAGGATCTGGTGTGTCAGCAGAAGGCTCTGGTGTGTCAGCAGAAGGCTCTGGGGGTTTCGCAGAGACCAGCATTCGCCCTGAAGTGAGACGCATCCCGAGACCGCCTGCATCATCTGGCAGCAACATGGCGGAACACGGACCGACAAGGGTGATCTCGGCATCAGGAATCACGAGCTTTGCGCGAAAACCGGGGGCAACCACCAATGGCTGCTGCACCTCGACTTCTGCGTCTTTTCCTAAACGCTGCCATTGCCCCTCGGTTTCAACAGCGAGCAACGTACCGTCGCTGATCACCTTTGCTAACAGAGACGCAGGGTTATCGTTTTTGTCAGGTGATTCCTGCTCCATCTCTTCTAATGACGGAGTGACGACTCCAGGTGGTTTAGGCTCGGGCGGTTGTGGTTCAGGTGGTCTCGATGCTGGTGGTGTTGCCACTGCAGGAGAAGGAACACTGGCTGAGTCTTCCACCGGCGCGGCGGGCGATGTGCTATCGTCAACAGCTTCACTCTCATGCATCTCCGGCTTGCCAACATTGGCATCGCCGCTGGCCTTCGCATCGTTACCAGACGCGGTGGCTTGTTCTGCCTCAGCGGCCGGTGTCTCAACCGATTCATTATCGACGCCACTTTCACCTGAACCAGAACCGCTGGGCTCTCCATCGTCAACATCATTCTTCGTAACGTTGCTACCACTATTCGGCTCAGCCTTCAGTTCACCATTGTTTGCGTCACCATTTCCAGCAGCATCTGCGTCCTCATTTGCCAAAGGACTGGGTTGTTCAGTTGAATTTTCAATGCCTGCTGTTTTACCTGAGTCAATCAATGGCTGGAAGATTTGTGTCAAAGCGTACAATAGCACTGAAGTCAGGCCTAGCGTCACCAACCACGGTGTGATTCGTGAGGAGCGAATCTGGCCACCATAAACGCTGCTACGGGACTGAGGATTGACTGGCTGAGCCCCAGCGATCGCTGGTCCGTTCTTCGCTGCTTGATCGTCCGCCAACTCTCGCTGCCTGAGCCGTGCAGGGGCGGCCATCACACCCGAGTCCCCCACGCCAACCGGTCTCACCGGCTCCTGCGGTGGTGGTGGCGGGGGCACCTCCGACGACAAGACTTGGCTCGACGGGGCATCAAAGCTGTTGACGGGCTCTGGAATGGCGAGTGCAGAAAAGCTACCAATCTTGTTCCCAATGCTTCTTTGTTCACCGGGCAACTGATAAATTCGATCACGTAGCACAACCGGTACACTCGCAGGATTTTCCAACACCATGGTGAGGATCTGATGGCAGGCAGCAGCCTCAGCAAGGTGCGGATCGGAATCAAGACAAGCACGCTCAACCTCAGCCACCTGCTCTACCGGTAGCGTACTGTCCAAGTATTCACAGATGACATTCGCTTCCTCAACTGGCCCGCGTG
>CAXGRW010000034.1:0-17196 GCA_964012125.1 uncultured Rhodopirellula sp. | reverse complement strand
GCTCATCTGACTCCAACCTCGGATTGGTCAAATTTCGTATTTTTGCCTCGGTTGCAGATACCCCTGCGCGCCCAACGGGCGTGCCCTGATAAACAGCGGGCAAAAAAGCATTACCGAAATTACGTGGCCCACCGTTACCCATCGCAGGTTGCAAAGTCACAAAACCGGGCAGGTTCTCACTTTCGCTACCGAGCCCGTACTGCACCCAGGAACCGACAGATGGTCTGACAAAGTTGATTGATCCTGTATGCAAAAACAACGTGGCTGGACCATGGGCAACACCATCAGTGTGCATGCCTTTGAGGAAGCAAAGATCATCGACGTGCTGCGCTATATTTGGAAAAAGCTCAGATACGTGCTGACCACATTCACCGTACTGCTTGAACTTCCATGGAGACTTGAACACACGATGTTTCGTAATCGTCTTGGTCTTGGCGAGAACGCGGGCATCATCGAACGTTCGCTCCTCACCGTCATGTTTTTCCAGCAGTGGCTTGTAGTCAAAGGTATCAACATGGCTAGGGCCACCTTGCATGAACACAAAAATCACACGCTTCGCGCGTGCCGGAAAATGGCCCGGCTTGGCTGCAAGTGGATTATTAATACCCGCACTAGCCTCACGTTGGGCCATTGACGCCGCCGCCAAATAACCGAAACCACAGGCAGTTGACTTCAGAAGATCTCGTCGATTCGATTTCATCCACTCACCCAATTTAATCTGTCAATTCAGATACCGAAAATCAATACACTGAAACAGCAATCGATAAACCATCGCCCACTGAGGCGGCGTACCAGGCTGATCATTCATTGCCACCAAATCCATCATCACCTCTCGCTCCTGTTCGAGCGGATCACGCCCCAACACTTCTCGATAAGCTCGACTTAACATTTCATGCGGTTCCCCCGAGTGTTCGGCGACAAGTCGCTTTGCTGCGTCTTCCGCTTGTTCCATTACAAAGGGCTGATTCATCATGAGCAGAGCCTGCGAAGCCACATTACTAGCTGCCCGCAAACCACCTTGGATGTTTGGATCAGCAAAGTCAAAAACCTCGAACATCTCGGGAAGCCTATTCCGAAACACCGGAACGTAGACACTACGGCGACGCCCTTCAAATTTGTATCCATACTCACTTGAAGTCCCCTTCTTGATCGTCGATCCCCCCATGCTCAGATCAAGATTTCCGGACGCCATCAGAATCGAATCGCGAATGTCCTCAGCCCGAAGACGCTTTACCGTCCGGCGGCCATAAAACTGATTCTCGGCATCCAATGCCAGTTCCTGCTGGGTAACGCGAGCACTCAATTGATAAGCTCTTGAACTAACAATCTGCCGCACGAGTTTCTTGATGGACCAGCCATTTTTCACCAAAGAAAAAGCAAGATAATCAAGTAATTCAGGATGCGTTGGCAAGTCTCCTGTACTGCCAAAGTTATCAACACTGGGCACAATTCCCCGCCCCATGGTCCAGTACCAAACACGATTCGCAATCACTCGAGCGGTTAGTGGATTCCTTTCATTGGCGACCCACTCAGCCAACTCAGAACGACCGCTTACCTCTTTACCAACAGCGGGCAAGCCATCCCACGCCGCCACTTGCAACACACCACGCGGTACGATGTCGCCTTTTTGATGCGTCATTCCGCGAATCGCGACATGAATGTCAGCCGGTGATTCACCCTCACGTGGAGCCATCGCGACTTGCCGCTTTGGCATTGAAGCTTTAATCGCCTTCACTTCTTTTTTGAGGCGGTCAACCTTCGATTTCGCAGCTGCGGTTTTTTTCTTACGAGCCTCTACCGCCGCTTCACTGGCGGCGTCAGGTGACTCTTTTTCTTGCTGCGCGATTGCATCAACTTCTGCATCCAAAATCGGTAACCAAATGATTGCGTCTGCAATCACGACACCATCGTCTGTACCTTCTGTAGAGAGCAGAACACTCGAGTCCAACTTGTTATCAAACTCAAAAACCCCTAAGGACCGCATCAATGCGTCAACTGGTGGCCGTTTTCTTTGGTTGATCTCCACAACAGTTTCACCGTCCCGATGCTTGATCCGATACGGGACTTTTGTGGCTCGATTGGAACCGGCAGAGTACGACGCAAAAACCTCATACCGCCCTTTCTTCGCAAGCCTGGGGCGATACAGAAGAGACTTCGCACCTTTGTCCTTCTGTTCATCATGAATATAATCCCTCCCCACATAGTGCGCAACGCTGGTCGAGGATTTCCAGTTACCAACTAATTCTGCATCAATGCTATCCACAACCAAACCGCTCAACATACTTGGATCGACTGACTTCGGTTGCTTGGCGTTCTTTCCAGTGAGTTTGTTCAAGGCACGCGTAGCATCGGCAAGCTGTTTTTCAACCGCTTGCAACTTTTCGGTGCTGGCGAGAAGACCAGCTTCCTCCCCCGCCGAAAGGGGCAGTTCAACAGTGTTCCAAGTAGATACATTCGAATGCTCCATCGAATGCGTACTCTTTAAAATCCCAGCCAGCGCGTAGTAGTCTCGTGTAGGAATCGGATCGAACTTGTGGTCGTGGCATCGTGCACATCCAATGGTCATGCCCAGCATGGCCTTGCCCATCGTATCCAACTGTTCATCAACGACATCCATCTCAAGGATGTCCTTATCCTGCATCTCATAATTGGTCGGTCCCAACATCAGGAATCCCGTTGCGATCAATTTACGCTCGCGATCAAATCGGTCTTCTGATGCCAACAGGTCTCCAGCAATCTGCTCTTTCAGAAATTGATCGAAAGGCAAATCCCGATTGAACGCGTCAATCACGTAATCGCGGTATCGCCAAGCATCGGGGAACAACAAGGTTCGTCCACCGCCACTTGACTCCGCGAATCGAACAACATCCAACCAGTGCCTGCCCCAACGCTCGCCAAAGTGCCCCGACTGCAAAAGGCTATCGATGAGTTTGTCCGTCGCATCATCCGATTCATCGGCAAGGAACCGTTCAATCTGATCAGATGTCGGCGGCAGTCCGGTTAGGTCATAAGTCAAACGTCGCAGCAAGTTTTCTTTGGTGGCATCACCAGCAGGCTTGAGGCCCTTCTCGACTAACTTCGCCAGCACAAAACGATCGACATCATTATTGGGCCATGTAGATTCGGACAACTCCGGCGGGACGGGAGCTAGCACAGGCTGAAACGCCCAAAACTTTTTCCCCTGCTCGATCGTTGGAGCGTGAGCCTGGTTTTTATCGCCAGAACTACCATTGGTGCGAGGATCAAAAGCGCCTTTGCGAATCCACTTCTGAAAGGCAGCAATCGTCTTTTCGGACAACTTACCGCGCGGCGGCATCTCGAGACTGATATCTTCGTACTCAATCGCTTTTAGAAGTAAACTCTGAGGATCGCCAGCGACAATGGCTGGACCAGAGTCCCCCCCTGCCTGCCATCCTTCACGAGTATCAAGCCGCAATCCACCCTGAACCTTCTCTTCACCATGACACCTGATGCAGTGCTGAACCAACGTAGGACGAATCTCTTTCTCGAAGAATTCGGTGGCCGTATCTTCTGCGATTAAACGCCCAACCACCGTCAGTGCGAGACACTGAACGAGCAGCAGCGAGACAATCGTTTTGAAATCAATTTTCATCAAGTTTTACTACGTTGAATTCATGATCACTGCAGGAAGTAAAAAGCTTTCATGTTGAGTAAAGCGTGCGCTAGATCAGCCCAAGCTCGACTGTCTTCATTGCCATACGCTTTAGTCTGATTCGCCAAAAACTGCGATAACTGTTTCGTCTGGTTTTCGGTAGGAACCACGCCGTGCACACGTTCCACCATCATTGCAATTTTCTGTTCCGTACTCTGGTCAGGTACTGCGAGTGCTTTTTCAGCAATCACTTTCGCCTGCCCAATCACGAATGGATCATTCATCAGCGTGAGAGCTTGTGCGGGCACATTTGACTTGCTGCGGCGTCCCTGCGGTCCAAACGGCGAGGGCATATCAAACGTCAACATGAATGGGTTTAAAAAATTGCGATAGACAGACAAATAAACACTGCGCCGCCCATTGCCATCCAAAGGTCCGCTGGATCGTGCTCCACGCCCAGTCATGAACGGCGTGCGGTGCGTTGCAACACTGGGACCAAACGGCTTCGGTTCAAAACGGCCCGATGCCACAAGGACGGCATCCCGAATTGCTTCACCGGACAACCTGCGAACCCTCATACGATGAAGAAGTTCATTTGAAGGATCAACACTGGCAATGAGTTTTGCACTGACCGCCTCGTTCGGGACGTTGGCCTGCCGATAGGTACTGGACAGCACAATTTGCTTCATCAAATGCTTGAGTGACCAACCATTTTCGACGAGGTCTGTAGCAAGCCAATCCAGCAATTCGGGATGACTGGGGGGCAGACCTTGCGGACCAAAGTCATCAACAGTGGGCACAATCCCCACTCCGAACAGATGATGCCAAATCCGGTTGGCGATAACTCTCGCTGTTAGCGGGTTTTCAAGGGTCGCCACCCGATTTGCAAGCTCCAGTCGCGTCGCAGTTTCCCCACCGAGCACTTCAAGAAACCTCGCAGGGACAACTTCACCAACATTCTGGTGACTACCCCTAATGTAGACATGAGCGTCCTCGGACGTTCCCTGCGCCATCGCAATGACTCGCCTTACTGGAGGCAAGGCCTCTGCCAACTCACGGGCTTGCCTCAAGCTCTCTGAAGCTTCCTGGCTGAAATCCACGACACTCAGGACCTGATTTCGAAGCAATGCCAACATCAACGGATGGACTCTGCCGGCTTTCAGATCAATCGCGGCTTGTTTTTCCATCTGACTCAGCAAAGCTGCATCAAATACCGCTTCTTTTCCTCGCACCTTGCCCGGCGGTCCAGCATCTGAAAAAACGACCTTATCAATGGCAATGGACGCATCGCCGTTATCGATGAACTCGAGATACGCTTTGTGACCTTTGTACTTTCGCAGGTCACCAGCAAGGCTCTTCCACTGCCACTGTCCCTGAGTATCGCTTCCCTTGTTGTTCAAGAACGTTCCCCTGAACAGCAAAGCATTGAACTCTGCCATTTGAAAGTTATCGATAACGACACGAACGGCCGCACCAGCAGAAGCATTCATCAAAACATGAATACGATCCGTTGTGATTTCAAACGTGGGTGAACGGAGAACACCAACCTGTTTTTTTCCGTTAACAGCGCTGTCAACGGTATTGGGAACCAGAACTGCACCATCTGATGAAAACTGCAACCCTGACCCGATGGGTAAAAAAGCCAGCCCCGAAGTCTTCCAGCCTTCTGGCAGTACATCACCTTTGAAGTCCGCAAACACATTCTGATTCTCCAGTTCGTAGCCCGGATCAATCAGTTCGTTTTTGATGGACTCATGCTTATCAGCCCATCGTTGAAGCAGGTTGGCATCGAGCCCCTCAGCCTTTGCAGACTGAGACACCAAGGCTGTCTTGTCAGCATCCGGTTTTGAGTCGGCTACAACCTGCATCGCAACCCGATAATAGTCACCGGAATCTTTTTGATTCTCATCGGTCACACTCACTTCACTTGCTTTGAATGCGTCGACGGCGTCCCCACGCAAGCGATTGATCTCGCGATTCGCTGCTGCACGCTTCCCTGAGGGATCCAGAGGGTACTCCTGCCTGCAACTACTCTGCAGATACGCCGTCAGGGCGTAGTAATCGGCGGTTGTGATCGCATCAAATTTGTGATCATGACACCGTGCACAAGCAATCGTCAGGCCAAGAAAAGACTTCCCAAACACATCGATCTGGTTATCCATGATGTCTGCTTCGTTACCAAGGACATCGGTGGGGGCGTGCGTAGCCTCATGCAGATACCAAAACCCTGTTCCAATGATCGACTCGTTCCAATCCTCCTCAGGATTTTTCCTTGGCTCATCCAGTAAATCACCCGCAATGTGCTCACGAATGAACTGATCAAACGGCACATCAGCGTTGAACGCACGAATCAGGTAATCTCGATATTCATGCGCGTACCGAAGCGGATAATCAAATTCATGCCCGTAGGTCTCGGCGTATCGGACAAGGTCCATCCAATGCCTCGCCCATTTCTCTCCGAGATGCGGAGACTGCAACAGTTCATCGACCACTTTTTCGCGTGCGTTCTCACTGTCATCACTTAGGAAATCAGCAAACTGGTCCGCCGTGGGTGGCAAACCTATCAAATCAAAATACACACGTCGCAGCCAAATTCTGCGGTCGGCTTCCGCCGCGGGCTTCAGACCCGCCGCTTCAATTTTGTGCAGGACAAATCGATCCAGATCAGAACGCGGCCACTTGCGATCCGTAACCCAAGGCAATTCTGGTTTGGTGATGGGACGCCAACTCCAGTGTTCATTGAATCGTTTTTGAAAATCGATTTCTTTGGCCACAGGAACCATGGTTTTCTTTGCAGTCCGAGGGTCTGGCGCTCCCATTTTGACCCATTCTTCCAGAACCCCTATTTCTTTGTCCGAGAGTTTCGAGCTCGGAGGCATTGCAGTGACTTTATTTTCTTCATAACGAACGGCATCGATCACAAGACTTTCATCTAAGTTTCCAGGAATGATCGCTGGCCCAGACTCTCCGCCTGTCATCCAACCCCATTTTGAGTCCAGCAACAATTCCGCTTCGACTTCATCCGCAGTCTCTGAATGGCATTCATAGCAGTGTTCTACAAAGATGGGGCGCACCTTGGACTCAAAAAACTGAATCTGCTCCGCAGTTGGGACATCCTCGGCTAAAACACTTGGGGCAACAGAGAAAGGTAGCCCCCAAGCTATCACACTCATCAAGGTAGCCTTCGCAATCCTCATGCTTACTGTCAAAGAGAAAAGCCGCAAATGTCCATCCTGAACACTGGCACAGCGTCGGAGTGATTTTGCACTCAACTTGTAACGTTGATTTAAACGGATCATGCGATCACCTCCTTGATAAGATTTCCGTGCACATCAGTCAGTCGCATATCACGACCACTAAACCGGAAGGTACTTTTTGTATGGTCAATGCCGAGCAGATGAAGCATGGTGGCGTGCAAATCATGTATTTCAAACCGATTTTCTATCGCACGGTATCCCCACTCATCGGTAGCACCTACCGAGGCCCCACCTTTAACACCGCCGCCTGCCATCCAGACGGTGAATCCGAAAGGATTGTGATCACGTCCATTTGACCCTTGCGCGAACGGTGTTCTACCAAATTCACCCGCCCACACGACCAACGTCGAATCGAATAATCCTGTACGCTTCAAGTCTTTGATAAGGGCAGCGATCGGTTGATCAACCGTCTTGCAGTTCTTGTTGTGGCCATCAACTAACCCCCCATGCTGATCCCAACGATCACCATTTCCTCCGGGACAGGTCAATTCGATGAACCGAACTCCCCGTTCGACCAAGCGCCTTGCCAGCAGGCATTGCATACCAAACGTTTTGGTGTTGTTAAATTCCGTCTCTAGCCCATAAAGCCTTTTCGTTTCTTCCGTCTCATCGCTCAAGTCCATCAATTCAGGGACAGCCGTTTGCATTTTAAAGGCTGTCTCATAGTTCTGGATTGCAGCTTCTACTTCGGGGTCAGCCCCAAGTTGCCCGCTAGTCTGCTGATCAAAATCACGAATCAAAGCCAGCTTCGACTTCTGGAGTTGAGAATTCGCTTCACTGGGTTTGATGTTTGCCAGCGGTTGTGCTTTTGGCAGAAACACAGACCCCTGATACGCCGACGGAAGAAAACCGGACCCAAAACAATCCAGTCCACCCGGTGGAATCAGGCCGCCATTTAGCACAACGAAGCCGGGCAACTGCTGGTTTTCACTTCCTAATCCGTACCCCAGCCAAGCCCCCATGCTCGGTTTACCCTGAAGCCCATTACCCGTGTGCAAAAAATAGTTTGCGGATGTATGTTCCGAAAACTTGGAAGTCATTGACTTGATCATCGCCAAGTCATCGGATACCTCGGACAGGCATGGAAACAAGTCACTCATCCAATGGCCGGCCTCTCCACGCTGGGAAAACTTCCATTGACTCTTGAGCACTTTCCCAACCGCATCGAATTGGGTCGGAGCCAACTTACCGATGACTTTCTTTGGGTCCTGGCCATCGTATTTTTCGAGTTGTGGCTTGTAGTCAAAGGTGTCCACGTGCGATGGTCCACCATCCATGTAAAGAAAAATTACATTTTTGGCTCGACCGGGAAAATGAGAAGGCTTTGGGTCCCATGGGCCAGACGCTAAGGCAGACGAAGACTCCGAAAGTGCACTCAACGCCAAAGCGCCGAAACCATTCGCACACCACTGCAGCATTTCACGACGGTTCGTTGGGCGAGACGCAAAACGACCACAATGACCGTGCAATTTCTTCTTCATATTCGGTTCTCAATTGGCGTTGAATCAGAGGTCAAAAGCTATCGAGGTTGGTAGACCGGGTAAGACAAATGCACCGTCGTGGCCGCGAACGAAAAAACAGATTCGTGTGATTGGCCGGCGGGAAACGGTGAATTCAAAACAACTCAATTCGTTGCTCATTACGTCCACCCCTAGTTTACCACGAGGTGACTGCTTTTGGCCGCCAGTTACCATCGAAAACGTCTCGATCCGCGCAGCGAGTCAAATTTTACTTTCAGGGGCTAACAGGTGCGGCGTCGGCACACATTAATAACAAGGAAAACACACTCAACTGTGAAAATCGATTCAGACCAAATGTGCCCAGTTTACCGCTGGTAAACCTGCGAATTCACACCGTTTTCTCAGGGAATCCGACCGCACCGGCCTGGCAGTCATGAAAACCGGACAAAATCACAGGCTGGATGATGGTGCCACTAGCGAGGCAACTTTGGTCGGGCAGGCCTGATCAGGTAGTCTGAAGTCTCAGTTTTAGTTCTCGGGCGACAAGTAAACAGCGTACACACGTGCCACATCGCCCATGTAACTGACCGAGGCATCTTTCGCCGACAAGTCCAGATAACGTTTTGCCTTGGCACGGTCGCCGGCAGCATCAGCATAGAGGCCCAGATAAAAGTTTCCATAGAAGTCCGCAGACTCGCGAAGACGTGTGTTCGCGGGAAAACTCTCCATTTTCTCAACCACCTTTTCGGTATTTCCCGTGCTCAGCATTTTCAACACCTCTTCCATCGGGGCGCGTGGGTCATTGGGCGCAGGCAAAACCACTGTCTTGGCCTTCTCGAATGACTGAGCCTTCGCCACACAGAGAAAATGCCAAGCCGCGTTTTCCACATCATTGGGATTGACCTCACGATGCACCTCAAACTGCTCGACTCCACGCTTGTAGTCACGAGCAAAGTAAAGTGCGATTCCGCGTTGCCATAGCCCGGCCAAAGCGTTCGGCTCCAGCTTCAAATAGCGGTCAAACAAATCGACAGCTTCCTTGGACTTACCACTCCTGAGATAAACATCACCCGCCAGTCGCAAGGTTGCTGGGTCATTAGGCAACGCTACAAGAAGCTTATCGACAGCTGCAACAGCCTTGCCCGATTCACCAGCCTGCATTTCCCGGAGTGCTGCAGCGCGCAGTGCAACTGGGCTCATCTGAACATCCTTCTTCGCATCTGATTCGTCTTGAGTGATTGCAGTTGAACAACTGACAAGTACAAAAATCAAACCCAAGGTCATACACATCGATTTCACGACTGGCTTCCCTTTCCGAAACATTTTCTTTCCCTCTCGCATCAAGCGACACACACAATCAGGCCTTCAAACATCCAAAGCGGATGCCGGAGAGACAATCTCCAATAGTTCAATCGCTGGCGCTCGATTGCAATAAATCAATGCGGTCCGCCCATAGACTTGACTCCCGACATCCAACTGCATCAGATCAGCAAGACTGTTACCCGCCTGAACTTCCCACAGTCCACACAACTGCACTTCTCGCAATACATTGTGCTCGATAAGCACCCGCCCCAGCGGCGTGGTCTGACTTTCAATCTGCTTCCAAACTTCAGTGTCCAATGCCCTGGTATCAAGGCGAACGATGCCATACTGCACAATACGTCCAGTGTGCTCTGTGACCAACGTAATCTCTCGCGAATACCAAGCATCACTGCGATGACACCGATGCACAACGACGTTGACCTTTTCGCCGTAGTGTGACTCGACCGTCACGGTCATGTGAGCATGATGGTCCAGAAGCGAGTCGCAGGGAGCAAGGACTTTCGTTACTGAAGTGAATTCCCCAAGCTGCGAATGGCCGATTGGTTCGCTGTAGAACTCATTCAGCAAATCCCTGATGTCGATGCGAGAATCATCGGAGAAAGCCACTTCAGTCATGGGGTCACTCACTGTTCCTGCCGCCTAGCCCAGAGGTGCTGCTATGCCGAGAGAAACAACAGCAGGTGTCGGCAACTCAGGTCGCTCGAGCACAGTATCCACGAGAAAATACAGCAGACGCCGCAGTTCTTCGACATCGACCTCGTCAGCCACCTTTTCGGCTCGTGCCTGATGCTTGTCAACCAACTTCAAAGCCGTTTCAAAGACATCTGCCTGTTCGTACAGTTTGCGAACCTGCCTCAATCGCTCGGCATCCGAGAGCCCACAGTCGGACTCTGCCAATTCCAGCAAGCGGGCTGCATCCTTTTCGGGCAAACCCTGCAATGCCAAAGCCCACAAAAGAGTGGGCCGTCCTCCAAATACATCTCCGCCGGCTGACATTTTGTTTGAATCGTCACCAATCCAATCACCAAGATCATTAAGGATCTGAAAGGCGACGCCCATGTTGCGGCTGAAGGTACGAATGGCATCTCGGTATGGCGCTGAATCTCCAGCCATCCTCACGCCACTGAGCAAAGCTGCTTCGAACGCAGGAGATGTCTTCAATGCATAGACCTTCAACGCGTCAAGCGGAGTCAAGCGACGATCTTTTCCATCACGCCACAGCAACTCCGAACCCTGCCCTTCGGCAAGCCGCATGTGGGCAGCAGCCAAGGTATCAAGCACATCGACCCGTGCCTCACTGGGGACATCATTTTCATGACGACTTAACAGGCGGTACCCAAGCCCGATCAAATAATCGCCAACGTTAATAGCGGTCGGGATTCCAAATCTACGGTGCACAGCAGGCTGGCCGTAACGGAATGCATCGTCATCCTCAATGTCGTCATGCACAAGGCTTGCCTTGTGAAAAGTCTCGATGCTCATGGCAGCACGACGGACTGAAATCGGAAATTCCGAAATTGCAGCATCGGCATCGGGCCCTGTTGCCCGCCCGCCGGTCATTGCGTCAAACGCAGCCAAGGTAATGAATGGCCGGGAGTGCTTGCCACCGCGACTCAAGAAGTCATACGCAATGTGCTCCGTTGCCGAGATTGCATCCATTCCTTCAATGTCAGACACACCCACCGCGTTGTCTCCCAACTCGGCTTTGGTGCGAATGCGGGGTGCCAGTGTGTCCATGGACTCCGTCTTGAACAAATCACTCGCGGCCCGCATTAGATGCACATAACTTCGGGTGACACTTTGAGCCGGCTTGTAAGGTGTTCGGATCATCTCGTTGACCCAAGGTTCGTCCACTTTCGTGTTGCGGCAATCGCTGCTCAGCAGAGGTACAGCCATGCAGGGAATCCCCGCCAGCAGAACTTTATCAATCGCTTTTTCAAGGACGTTCAAGCAAGCGACACCCACGACCGCGTCGACATAGCCACCGACAATGATCTTCATGACTACCGGCGACCCCTCAGCGACGAGCACCCGGTATCCCATCTCTTCGGCCAAGCCGCGAAAATCAGCGATACTGCAAGCACCACACTCTTTGCAATTCATTCCGAATTGGTCGTACTCGGCGGGGCAACCTTCTGCGTGCTTCAAACAATGCGGCAGAAGGAACAGGCGGCGTTCTGGCGGGACCGCCGCGAGTGAGTCTTTCCAGAACTCGCTGCTGATCATGACCATCATCCAGCCCAGATACGCTTCCGGCAAATCAGCTTCTTCCAAAGCCCGCCGGGCAACTTGTTCCATCTCGTCCTTGGTCATTGGTGTCGCCCGATCAATTCGAGCCGCAATGTCCGCGCAGCGTGCCCGCAAACTCTCCCGCAATTCGAGTGTGTCAGGCACATCCTTGAGATGACTGGTCTTGCGACGTGCCGGTCTGCCCTCGGGGGAAGTTTCCGACGTCGGCGCAGTGTCGCTGGTGCTGAGTCCGCTAGACAAACCTATACCTCAGGGAGCGTTTGTGTGGGGTTCTGGAAGGAATTCGTTTCGTTTGTTGACCCTTTTCGGGTCGGTTTGTCTGCCGCAAGCTGAAGGTATTTCCCCAAGGCTCCCGTCGTGAAGATCAGAGGATACAGGCGTTCGTGATACCAAAGCTTGGCGAAATAAAAACCAATGGGCCAAGGCACCCGATGCCGCTCCTGATCAACACTTTCCAACAAAAATTCGACGCCCCTGATTATAGCCTGACTCATCGCTTTGGTCCCACCATGCTGAACCGCAGATTGTGGATTGAAACGATCAGTTTCAGACATTTTGTCTCGATTTGTATCCTCGCCCGCAAGCTCAAGAATCGAGTTTTCCCCGCAAAGTACAACGGTTGCCAAGGCTTCGACCGCTAACGCCGTCTCTTCGACGCTGCTGACAAACTCAAATTCCCCAAACTGATTTTTTTTTAGCCAAGAGGCGACAGACCCGCCACCTCCCCAACCACCATCACTATTTTGGTTATTTACCAGATATTGACATCCAGCTTGCAACGCCTCCGAAGCCAACGCCCCAGAGGTCGCGGCAAGCAAAACCCGCGATGTTCCGTACACCGGATTCGACTCATCAGCGCGATCCTGATTACCGAACCACAGGGGTAACCAAGATCCATCAGGCTCCTGATTCTTCTCCAAAAATCGGGTTCCCGAGGCGATGTGCCTCGCCGTTCCGGCCTCAGCCTCTGACACGCCATTCACAGCCAGCGCTCGCAAAGCATGGGCGGTCAAGTCATTACTGCTACGGTCAAAGGGCAGCTTCCCCCACCCCCTGCAAAATGTCGGCCAGCCACCATCGCGATTCTGCAACTTCAACAACCAACCTCGGCCAGCTTTCATAGCTTTCTCACATCGCTGCTTTCGATCCTCATCCAAAGATGACTTCATGTGGCCGAGCGCTAAAATCGCGGCGGGTGTGTCGTCACTGTCCGGAACCGCACCGCTTAAATCACTCCAGCCCCAACCACCCGGCTCAGCTCCCGTGAAAGGATGTCGCACTTCATGCTGGCACCTAAGATGCCAATCCGCTAACTCAGGAGTGCACCACACACGATCATCTGTTGGATCAGCCGCAAGCGCATTCATTGAAAGAGAGGTGACCCAAGTTGCCAAATTGGTGTCGATCGGCCAGCTACCATCCTCGTTCATCGAATCCTTGAGAAACTCAAGCCCTCGCCTCGAGACTTTGTGATCAGCCCGCTTCGTCACAGCAAGACTCATGACCACAAACGAGGTCAGCGGCGTTGCTTCGAGATAACCACCGCTTTGTGGCTGCATTTTTTCCAACACGCTGATGCTGCGACCAATCGCTGCACCGCGAATCAATCGGATTGGAAAGAAAGCTTTCGGTCCATGAAAATGCCTCGCCTGACCAATCGCGACCAACGCAGGAATCGCATAACTCACGACCGGCATCTGGAGCATGCGATACATCGACTGCGGAAACACTGCGGCTTCAAACGGTAAGGCAGAAACCATTTCCCAAGGGACCAGACCTGCGATCGCCATGTTGGTGAGAATAGGCACCACGAAGGTTTTGTCCGTTCCATATCGCTCTTTCAACGCATCCAATTTCCCCATGTGCGCAATGTACTTTTCCAGCGCAGCGATCGTCTCAGGGGTCAGTGAGCGACCAATGGCCTGATCCGCTAACGCAGAAGCGGCCTGCACCAGATAACTGGTTGCAATATTGGAATGACTACGATCTGTATCCCCAAATCCACCATCTTCGTTCTGCTGGGATTGCAGGTATTGAACCCCCGCTGCAATGCAATGCGTGATCTGCTCATCAGCGGTGACTCCACTTTGTTGCGAACCCACCGAATGAATCAAGATCGACGACATCGCGCTGACGGCCGTGGCAGTACTCAACGCGGAGGGCGAAAGTGTCCCGGTCCAGTGGTGCCCATCGTTCCGCTCAGCCAATAATTCATCACGAAGTTGGTCGAGCGTGGACCTTGTGCGATCAAGGAGACTTGGATTCATAACAGTAGTTTTCCAACAATTCGCTCGTCTGGTTTTCCGTGTCTGCCGGCAGGTAGACAATCCGTGTGCCACCAAAACCCCTCAAACTCTGCTGCGCCTTGCGATGTCTGCCCACTTTCGCTGACCTGAGTCAAGTGTCAAGAACCTGCAAAATCTGCACCGAAAAGCATCTGACAGGAGTCTCGACACTCGGAAAATGGAATATCGGATGGTTGCCGCCCCAGGATTGTATCGCCGCCGCAAGTCAGCGACTATCTTTCTTGTGAACTCTAAAACTCTGATGCCATACACTGACAGGGATCAATAGAGATCAACAAGCGTGACAGATCCAAAAACTCCGCAAACATTCGCCCCTCATTATTAACGGAAGGTAACCTTTCATGCGACGACGTGAATTCATTGAAACATCTGCAGCAGGCACGCTAGCAGCCTGCGGATTGAATCTGAACATGACGCATGCAGATGCACGGGGACCTATACAGCGTTCCGGTCCTCCGCGTTTTGAGGTAGGACTCGCTGCTTATTCGCTGAGAAATTACTTTGCCTACAAAAAGGGAATCGCTCAACAACCGTCCAAGGATGGTCCAGCCATCGACATGGTGGGTTTTCTCGATTACTGCGTCTCACACAACTTCGAAGCTGCAGAACTCACTAGCTATTTTTTTCCCCCCGACGCTGACCGCGATTATTTCCTTGGCTTGAAGCACGCCGCATTCATTCGCGGCGTAACGATTTCTGGCACAGCAATTGGAAATAATTTCACTGTTGGCGAAGGACCAAAACTAGATAACGAAATCGCCGAAGCCAAACGCTGGATTGATCGAGCCAGCCTGCTGGGTGCTCCGCACATTCGATTCTTCGCTGGCACCAGCCGACAACTTGAAGGAAACCCGAAACGTCTTGATGAAGCGACCGATGCCTTGAAACAGTGTGTTGAGCATGCTGCCCAGCACGGCATTTTTATCGGCGTGGAAAATCACGGCAATCTTACCCCCACCCAGTTGCTTGAAATCATAAACCGGATTGACAGCCCATGGATTGGTATCAATCTCGACACAGGAAACTTCCATTCCAAAACTCCCTACGAGGACCTTGAAGAGTGCATCGACTTTGCCGTCAACATTCAGGTAAAAGTCAGCATGAAAACACCGGAAGGAAAAAAATACCCTGCCGACATGCAACGCATTGGTAAGATCCTGAAGGACGGTAATTATCAGGGCTACGTGATTCTTGAATATGAAGATGAATCACCTTATCAAAGGATCCCGCGTGCTCTTGCAGAACTCAAACGTGCACTTTGAGCTCAGCCCAACATTGGTTGATCATCTGTTGATCCCTGCACAGCTGCTGACCTAACAAAGATTCCCCGATGTTTCACGCAATCGTGAAACGAATAGCCTGCATTGCACACAGCCTGAAATCAACCTGCCACGCAATTGGCAGCCCAAACCAACGGTTTGTGCGGTTGAAACAGACGAGTTTGCCTGTCGCTTGTTTTGTATTGATTGATTGATTGATTCATGGTGACGCAGACTGCCAACTCTGCTAATGAACAGTGTTGAGATCTTATCCCCCAACACATGTTCAAAGCACGACGGCGTCCTCATGAACGTTTTATCTCCGCGAGCTAAGGGCTTCCTGTTATGCATGCTTGCTCTCCAACTCACAACCGCTGCGGAATCTTTAAAGCAGGCAGCGGCAGCGGAAGATGAACCAGCATGGCAGAATGGGATTTCCACTTGGAACGGAGCAGGCTACGAATCACCAGACATCTCAGGGCAGCCTTCTCAGTTTACGTTGCCAACGATCGGCGACCGCCCACGCCCTTACACGCTTCCAAACGACCCAAACATGTCCGACGCTGTTCGGGCCTTGTCGGCACAACACTTCGCTAAAAACCCGACTGCGGTAGAGATCCTCGCGTCACCGCCAATTCAAAAACCACTGACATTTCCTGACAGAAAACCCGAGCGGCAAACCAACAACGCGCAGTCGAGTTCCGGTGGCACGTTGGGGAAAAACATCCCTTGGCAATCACAAATGGCGTTTTCCACCAGCCCCAGTGGACGGAATGAACCCACCACTGGCGAACAAGAAGCCTCGACTACGATGACTTTCTCATCACTGCCAACCGACGCCTTGAACAACTTTCTGAGTACAGATCCCGAATCTCTTGCAACTGAATCCGAGGTCATTGCAAACGCGAGCGATGATGATTCAGACCGTTTGCTCCTGCCATATCCAGAAACGAGCCAACTTGCTGACACATCATCTGCTGACGGGTCAACGCCTGAGGCATCGAACGATGACGTCAATTTAAATCCTAACCCAAAAAGCGAGGGTGGCTCCAACGCACCCTCTCAAAACCACGTCGCCACGAGCAACTGGACTTCTTCAGAACCAGCCCCGCTGGAGACAGAAGTCACACGATGGTATCAGTATCCGCGGGCATGGGGCAAAGGCTGGGACTCACATGTGGAATTCGGCTTGGACGGGAGCGACGGAAATGCCAACACACTCGCGATGCAGGCCGGTCTTGAACTGAAGCGAAAAACCGAGCGGTATACACTCGGCATGGACATCAACTACCGGCAAGCCAGCAGCCGCAACACTACAACCGAACAGAACGGTCGCTTCAATGTGAACTTTGACCGTCTATTAGGCGATACCTCGTGGTCCGCATTTGCCAAACACGGAATGGAATGGGACAAGTTCAAGCCGTTTGATCTTCGACTGAACCTGAATGGTGGCTTTGGTTACTATTGGCTGAGAAGCGACACATCGACACTTGCAACTCGTTTTGGAGCTGGTGCCTCACGAGAAATTGGAGCTCCAATGGATGACTGGATCCCTGAGGCCGTTTTTGGAATGGAAGCTGAGCGACAACTGACCTCACGGCAAAAACTGAAGGGCAAGTTTGATTACTTTCCCGCGTGGGAAAACTTTGGTGATTACCGCCTTGTCAGCGACGTGTCATGGGAAATCCTTCTCGACGGCAGCGAGAACCTCAGCCTGAAACTTGCTGC
>CAXGRW010000033.1:0-17366 GCA_964012125.1 uncultured Rhodopirellula sp. | reverse complement strand
CAGTTGAGCCACTGGCCAAGCCGATCACACCGGTAGAGAGAACGACACCCGATGCGACACTGCCGCCAGTAAGCCCCGAGAAAGAAAAACGCGTCGAGGGTGCATCCATTGCCTCGATGCTCACCGAGAAACCGCAAAGCCCCATTGAGGCTTCAGAGAAGGAGAAGGCCGCTCCAATTTTCTTCTCGCTATCGGACAGCACCGAAGTCGCTCCCTCTAAGGCAGTCCTGCCACGGAGCAAGACGATCAATCTGCCCAGTCTGGGTACGATTGCGGATCAGAACGAGGTGCCCTCGGTACCACTCACGGTGACAGTCAAAGAAGACGGCAGCATTGTCACTGCGGAAAGAAAGAAACCTACAAGTTCTACGAGCAAGAAGAGCACGATCCCTCAACCTATTCTGGCAGGAGAGAACACGCTTGGCACCGGCTTAGATCTTCCCACTCCTGTGGCTTTACCTGAAGCGGTTTCGGAACCGAAGCCGATGTCAGCCTTACCTAAGACTGCAAAACAGATCACTCCTAACGGGAAATCGATTTTATCAACGGCTGGCCCCTCTTCATCAGACAAACACGAGAAACTCTCCGTGGCGACGACCAGGAAGTTCAAGCCAAGAAGTGAGTCCGGTGATGTAGGAGCCATCACTCCTGCAATGCCTTTCTCAATATTTGGCGAGAAGGCCAACCCGATGCCAGAAGCGACTCCAGCAGGGAAAGCGATATCCATCATTGCTCAATCCCCATCAGTTGCAAAACCTGCTCTGACAACCGAACCGGACAGCGGCAAACTTACCCTGCCGACCCCGATCAACATCGATAGTGATGTCGCGATGTCTGAGTCCGCTGACCAGTCAGGCCGCTCTCTCATCAAAGTTGAGACCCCTTCGGCAAAGAATGATGCCAAGAGCAATCCGCATGCCGAGGTAGCAAGTACAGGTTCCGGGACTGAACTGGTCAACCCATTCAATCGGCAGCAGGTTGCTCGCACGGCAGCAGCTAAAAAGAGTGAGTTACCGAAAACACCGGAACTGAATCAAGCAGTACGGGTTGAAAAGTTCAAAATAAGCAAAGACCGACCAAGAGTTCGAGTGAACCTGGATTCAGTTCTTGAAACAGAAACGACTACGCAGCAAAGCCCGATTGCCAGCGGTGTCGTTGCACCCATTACTCTACCCGACTCCATAGAACAGAAGCCCGCAACTGCCAGCGTAGCAACGACGAAGCCCGCAACAGAGATCGCGCAAACAAAGCCATCGGCAGCACCACCAAAGACAAACTCTAACGCAATCGTTGCTGACACTGCGAGTAGTGGATCGGAAGCGAGAACATCAGTAGCGAGAACATCGGCAGCGAAGAAGTCAACGGGTGCTGCTGCACAAAATGCCGAGACCACGATTCTTCGAAAAAGGTATCGTCCACCTGTCGCGGTGCAGGCGATCCCAGGTACAGTCACGCGGCACAATGCCACCGCATCGAATGACTCACCGAAGGTTCAAGCCGTACCAGAAATGGTCATCGGCGATAAAAAATTGCAGCCACCCGCCGTCGACCTGCAGCAGGCAATGCGTCTTGATACGGCCAGCGAGTTGAAAGACAGAAGCTTGGTTCTGGGGCCTGACGTCAAAATCACCCCACTTCACATGAACCAGGCACAGGTTCGCTCACTCACGCTTGGCGGTTCAGTCCGTGGTGTACGAGTGGGTGACAAGGGTGTTTGCCAAGCGTTCGCCTCCGGCCCCAACCAGCTCAAACTGATTGGCACTGGGATCGGAACTACTCGCTTGGTTGTGTGGGCTCAAAAGGATGGTGAGAACGACGAAGTTCACATGCGTGCTTTTGAGATCAACGTCGACGAGGTTGTTCCCAGCGAAGGCAACTCGATCGAGAGTACAACCAATTTGTTGAATCAGTCCATACAGAAAGTTTTCCCGCGAAGCCAAGCCAAGGTTCAGCTTGTAAAAGGTGAATTATGGGTCACGGGAACATGTGAGTCACAGGACTCAGCCGAGAAGATCATACGTATGGTACGTAAATCCTGCCTGATCCCAGTTCGAGATCAGCTCACAGTTAGATAAGTCAGTCCGTTTCCGTCTCCACGTGGGAAACTACTTTGGTTAACCACGCCGCGGCTTTCCGCCGTATCGATATAAGAGGTTTGATCATGAGGATCCGTTTGAATCTCCCATGCAACGCTGTTGCTTCCGGTGAACACGGTAATGGTGCCTGGCACACAGTCACCCGGGCCATCGCAATTTTGATGGTGATTACCGGTTCCAATGCAGCATTGGGGCAGGGCGTCTTAGTCGGGGTCTCTCCGACGGAGGCCGCGGTTGCCGACAAAACCGCCACCGGCAGTGGCGTCATCACGCTGGGCACGGAAAACTACAAGGTGGTCGACGCCAGTAACTTTGCCGTCACGACCGCAAGCGGGAATGCAGGGACGAGCAATGTTGCTCAAGTAGGATGTCAGTCCTGCCAAACGCAATCCTGCCGCGGCAATTGTCGTGCGGGGCGCGGGTCTGCCTACCCTTTGGGCAATCTCTGTGCACCCTGTGAACCCTTCTGGTATGCCTCGGTTGAAACGCTCTTCATGCAGCGGCAAGGCGGAAATTACTCAGCCAGCCCCGATTTCGGCATGGATGATTTCGACTTTGAAATGATCCCACGTTTAACCATCGGTTGCGTCCCTGACTGCGTTAATGGATGTGAACTTACTTTCACAGGCGTCGCGGAGTGGAAACAGTCCGGATCAGCAAGCAATCCGGCAGGTGGAATCGGAACGTTCTTGACCACGGTTGCACCATTCGATGCAACTGATATCACAGCCTTCACCGACTCCATTGAACAAAGCCAGAGTCTTGAGGCTCAATATTGGTCAGTCGAAGCCAACAAAACGATGGTGGGATATGACGTCGCACGGTGCTTGTTCGGCGTCCGGTACATCAATTATCAAGAACTTTACGCCTACAACGGTGAAAACGACACACCCGGTGGAATCACGCCGACGATCCTCGGCTCAATCACCAGCGAGACCAAGAACCACCTGATTGGTCCCCAAGTCGGAATCGACCTGCTTTATCCCATCTGCAGGAGGGGCTACACAGACTTTAGAACACGTGCTGGAGTCTTCGCTAACTTCGCAGACATGGACTTTGATCTCCGTAACAACCTCGACACCACTCTGTTTGCTGACGACGACACCATCACTGTTTCAGGGCTCATCGAGATCGCAGGCGGCCTACGCTTTCAGGTCACCGACTGCATCAGCATTCGAGCGGGCGGCGAATTGTGGTGGCTGGGTGGCGTCGCCACGGCAACGGATCAATTCCGTAACACGATTGGCAGGATTAACGGCGTACGAACGGGGAGTGACTTCTTGGTAGCAGGCGGTACCCTCGGTGCTGAATTCCGCTATTAGAGATTCGTGAGAACAACAGCAGCTTGCTTTGCTCGCTGGTTGCTCACAGAATTCGGCAACAAAGAAAAAGCCTGTTCAGAATCATCCATGAAGGAATGGTGCTGAACAGGCTTTTTTGATTTGGCACAGGTCATTGATGGTCAATGCCACCCTCGTGATGCGGCATTACTCAGTTTGACTCGTTGTCCCGGTTCTTAACGATTCTCTTCTTCTTGAGCCAGTTCTTGACGGAGTTGCCAGCATTACCAACGACCGATTGATCCTCCTGATTCACAATTGAATTCTCTGTGATCTGCGTGAGTGCCCGTTGGATTTCTCGACCACACTCATGGCAGTTGACCGGCGGTTCCGTGACTTCAGTCTCACATTGAGGGCAAAAATAGCGAATCGTCGGTCGCATGGCAGCTTCAAAAAGGCCACCAACGTTAGAAGCTGAAAACCAGTTCGAATCATCTTTCCGTAGCATGGACTCGGACGTGACCTTTCCGCCGCGAACCATCTCCAGTAGCTCGCTCGGCCGCAGCGGCCCAAGGTCCTCCTGACTCTCGTCCTGTTGCACAAACCACCTGGTCACCTGATCATTCCTCCAATGTCTGACAACGCTCAATCGGACTTTTCGGCACTAGATCGCTTCGATGTGCAGACTGCGTCGACGTCTCTCTTTTCGTCGCACATCATCAATCAAGCCAGCCACGCTCTTCACATCTGCGATACCTATCATATGCAAAAGCGGGTGTGACCGGTCACTGCTGGTCACCGTAATTCTACCAACTCCAAACACTCTCTGTACGGGTCCTTGGGTGAAGCTGACGTCATCGATGTCAATCACTTCGATTCGATCTGTATCACGGGTCAAAATCCCGGTTTGGTGAATAAATCGCTGGCTTGTGAGTTCATAATGCACCCCAAACCGCCTCAGGCCGTAAACGACAGCACCAACCAACCAAATCACAACGATCACACCAAGGGAAATTGGCAGGGTGAGAAACGCCAAAACTGGGAAAAAAAGCGGAAGAATCAGGGTGGCTACTGACAGGATAGCAAGCAGAATCCACGTTCCTACCATGGCCTTGGCACTGTATCCACCGTCCCAAAGCTCTTCTTCGGGTTCATAATCTTCAACGGGTTCCTGTGTGCTCTGAACCTGCTCACGAAACTTGTCAGCCGCGTTCATGGTGGGTGGTTGCGTAATTTTCTCTGCCTCGGGTGCGTCTTCCTGAGCTTCGTCGCGTTCACTTTCGTTATTCACCGAACGTTTCCTTTCATGGAGAGTTGTTTTCTGCACCCAAAATCGTAATTGTTCAAACCACGAAATCTGTGGAACGGTTGCAGGTTTTGGACGCACCTCCGATACTATACCGACTCCGGAGTTGCCCGTCATTTACCAGGTGCTGCATGCGTTGCCCCTATTGCCATGTCGATAATGACCGTGTCCTAGACACGCGAGCCGCCGAAGGCGGCTACATGGTCCGCCGAAAACGACTCTGCAGCTCATGCCAGCGGAAGTTTGCTACTGCCGAGAAAATCGAAAGCCTCAGCGTCCGGGTCGTCAAAACCGACGAAACACGGCAACCACTGGACCGCGAGAAAATTCGTCGCGGAATCGAGCGGGCCTGCTCCAAACGCCCCATCAAGAGCGACATCATTGAACGAGTTGTCCAAGATATCGAAACTGATGTCTACGCGAACTTCGATTCTGAAGTGAGCTCCTCACAAGTGGGCGACATTGTAATGCGCCACTTGGCGAAGCTCGACGAGGTCGCCTACATACGTTTTGCGAGCGTCTACCGCGATTTTGACGATGCCCAAGACTTCATCCGAGCAATCTCCACGATCATGGGCCCCAAAGTCCCCCCCCCGGGTCGCTAAAACTCGCAATCTTCCTGCGGCAATGGGCATTGACCGCACCGGTTCCACCCCAGAGACCAAATTGGGATTGCCACCAAAGCTCATTTGTTCTTACCAAAACAGTGTGATTTGTCCCGATTCCATGCTGTCACACCGACATCATGGTGCGCGTCCCGGAGGATTCCCTTGCACACTATTCTGAAATTCCCCCTTTTATGTCGGCGCACTTTCAGGCTGTTATTCTTCGCTGCAGCAATTTTTTCGTGCACTTTATCAAGCCAAGTTGCTGCGCAAGGCAATACACAGCGCGGAGCCACTGTGGGCGGCATCGCTGGAGCAGTCGCGGGCGCCGCTATCGGAGATCACAACGGTGAGACCGGTGCTGGGGCGGCCATCGGGGGAATTATCGGAGCCTTTGCCGGCGGCCTGTTAGGAAACGCAGAGGACAAACAGCAAGCCTACCGGAGCCAGCGGCAGTACCAACAATCCCAGCGACAACTGCATGAATATCAGAGATCCTCTGTTTCCTCACAGGATATCGTCGCAATGAATCGCAATGGTCTCAGCGAGCAGGTAATCATCAATCAGATTCAACAACGCGGCGTGCAAACACAACCTCAGGTAGCCGACATCATCGCGTTACACCAGCAGGGTGTAAGCGAAAACATCATCACAGCAATGCAGCAAGCTCAACACCGGCCCAATACGCGCAACAACGTCACAGCTCCCGCAACAAGAAATCCCAATCCGCAGAATTGGCACGGGCCAGCCATCGCCCCGACACACGGATATCATGTAGTTCCCCATTATCCTCCGCCGAGATGCTACTACTACCCTGAACCGATCTACCACCATCATCATGGTTACTCGAGCAGAATTCACATACGCTTCTGAGAACACAACGCATTGCGTTGAGTGCGAGTCAACCTTTGTATTGCCCGTGGCTAGTAGCTCGTTAAGGCTAATCCTGTTGAATGCCGTCGGCAAACTTTTTGATCTGCTCGTGCAGATGCCATTGGCCAGGATCATCGAGAAGACAAGCCTGCTCAATTTGCAGCGCCTCTTCCTTTCTTCCCACCAAGAAAAGTATTTCAGCAAGCGTATCTCGATAGGTGGTACTTTCGGGCTCCGCTCTCACTGCAAGCGTCGCAAGGTCCAACGCGTCATTGAGACGCCGCTGATTTTTCGCTGCAACCCAAGCCACGTTATTACAGGTCATCGCGTCGTGAGAAAAACGTTCAGCATGATCCACACCAGCATCGATAATCTGATCCAAGACCGTATCCGCTATTTGTTCCATGCCGGCCACCCTCATCAGGGGCAGTTGTTCCTCTGAAAAACTGATGTCCAACGGGTCTAATTCAAGAATACGCTGCACGCTTTCAACAGCAGTGTCACGATCTTTTGCGCTAACTGCAGCCTGCAATCGCCACTCTTGAATCATTAATGGAAGCGCCACATAAGCCCTTGCTAGATAACCCCCAGAATCGACCATCCCAACCACGGCAATGTCAAATAACCGAGCGGCTTCCGAAGGCTGTTCCTTCTCGATCGTCAATACATACTTGAGGGTAACGTCGTACAAACTTACTTTTTCAGCAGGCTTTTGAATGTAATCCGAGGGTAACGCTGCAATGGGGACCAATCCCTTGTAAACCTGTGTTGCCAAATCCGTTTCACCATATTCACGAAGGTAGCTTGCGATTTCCATTCGCAATTCAAGCGATGGCGAACACAAAATAACTTCTAGCTTGTTTTTCAGAGAAGTGGCGAGGGCTTGATCTCCAATCCGTCTGGCACAAACCAAACGTCCGACGAGTGTTTTCACCGTGGCGACATCCCAGACTCCGACGCCTCCAAACGCCGGGCGTTGAGTCGTTGCCTTTCTCCTTCCAGCCGAGTTCTCAATTTGCGTGAACAATTCCTTCGCCTTCGCCATACTTCCAGTCGACAACTCGGATTCAGCAAGACGCAACATCGCATCAACCCCACCCTGTTCAGCGTGTTGACGCAAGTAAGCCCCCGCAAGCTCGTGCCTACCATGTTTTAGTAACAGACCGTATACATCTTGGAGGAAGGGGGCGGGCACTTGCACGTTCCATCGAGGCTCGTCAAAACGCTTATTGATGCTCACCATCATTGACTCCAACACCTCGTCAACATTAAAGCCTGCGTAAGTGTTCCCGCGGGCAATCTGGCAAACAGCCGCTATTTGATCACTGAGCGTCCCAGATTCCTGAAGCTCCCGTACCGCGTCCAGCAATAACGACAGCATTGTGTAGTCACAATCGCTAATTGACTCGGCCAGCAAAGCCTTGCCACTAGACCCCAGCTGCTTGGGGTCACCATCAGCCTTGCCGAAAAGCACCAACTTCTCGACCCACTGCCTGCGAATCACCGGCGAAATTCGCTCGACCAAAGATTTCATGATCGACGCAACTGAACCCGAAGTTTCAGCTTCCCAACTTTCACAGAGTCGTTTAGCAATGACGAACGAGACGTCGTCACGGCCAATCGAATTCAAACAGTTGATCAGTAGCATCAACTTCTCAACTTCGGCACAGATAAATCTGGATGAGAGACCTCGCAACTTCTGAGATTCCTTCTGTCGCTTTAAAGCTTGATCGACCCACTCAGCGTACTGCGAGTCCACCAACTCAAGAGGATGCCCTAGCAGGGCAAACGTGCGTTCAGGCCTAGAGGCCGCGAGCGATAGATCAATTGCAGAAGCGATGCGCTGCTGATCTGCAATCACCAATGCCGCCTCGATCTGGCCATGCATGGCCAACGATCTCCATCGCATCCCACGGACCTTGTCCGACTCATCCAACACACCGTTTGACAGCGCCTCAATTGCGTCACGGCGAAGTTCCCGATTTCCAGATCGATCGGCAGCTATCAAGATTCTCGACCAAGCCTGCGTAAACGCCTCGCTGCCGGCCTCTGAATCGTTCACCACAGTCATGGCCTCATCTGAGAGCTCATCCCAACGAGACTCAAGAATCAGACAGGAATGTAGAGCCTGCTTATTTTCCAGTCGTCTTGCTTGAGCAATTGCTTCCTCAACTTCACCCGCTTGGTACAACAACAAGACCATGATTTCTTCGCGTTGATCTGCGGTCCAGTCTTTGGCACACTCGGGTAGCAGGCCTTTCACTTTCAAGTCAGCTCCCATCCATTGAAGCAATTGCAAACGACAAACAGCAAGGTCGCGACTCTCAGCAACCACGTCGATAATTTCGACCAGCTTAGAAAGCTGCTGACTTTCCAAGGCGAGTTGCGCGACTGACGCGAATCGAGTTGAGAGCAGATTGGCAACTTTGCTTTTCACCTTGCGGTAGCTTTGCCCATCCACCGTTGTTCCAAGAGCAAAAAGAACGGCATCAAAACGCCCCTGATCAAGCAATAAGTCAAGACGCGATGCACCCATCCCGTAAGTCAAGTCCCCGCCATCTTCACCAAACAAAATCCCTCTTTGCCAAGCTTTCTCAATCCATTCCGCGCGTGCGGCAACTTCAGGGGAAAAACTCCGTTTGGCTTGCTGCACAAGGCTGGCTGTCTTGTCAGGATTTTCTCCAAGAAGCCACATCGCATGCTGACGATCCGCAAATTTGCTCGACGACAAGGCCGTCTCTATGCTCCGAAGATCCAATTCGCCGATTGCACCTGACTCTTGCACTAAAGATGGAAGGTCAGAAGCCGAAGGCTGCGATCTCTGCCCCAATGACGGCATCGCCTGAGCAGAGAATAAGACGCTGATCATGAAGGCAAGGACTGCGATTCGATTCATAACTGCATCTATCCTGAGCTCGGTCCATGAGTTAAATCCCGACTACCCGAAAGAGGCAACCGCTACCCCCCAAAAGCAGCACACTGTCTGCCGAATGGTCCATTATAGTTTATCCGGCTAACAAGAGCCGATAGCGACAAAGCATTCAGCGGAGTGACGAAAATCCGTTCAAGGTGGGCTCCCCCCCTGTAATCACCAGTCACTATGATCTTGAGACTGTGTGCCAGCCGTTTTGAAAACAAGACCACACGGTGCTAATGTGCACAGTGCTTGGCACACACCTGCCCACCCTCAAACCAGAGCGAAATCTCCACCATGCGGCGTCGAATTCCCCAAACGTTTTTCGCATTCGTCACCATTTTACCTGCCTTGGCAACGACCGCCTCCGCGGAGGACTCGTGGCCGCAGTGGCGCGGTAAATCCCAAAATGGTGTCGCAACTGGGAATAATTTCCCAACGCAATGGTCTCAGGATCAGGGAATTGCATGGGAAAAGGAACTGCCCGGACTAGGCGGCAGCACCCCCGTCACCGCGAACAAAACGGCCTACATAACGACAGGAATTCAGGACAAGAATCAATTACTTGCCTTTGACTTGGAAACAGGGAAACAGAAATGGGCCGTGGCCCTGGGAAGCGACCGAGGTGGCAAGCACCGCAAAGGTAGCGGCAGCAACCCCTCCCCGATCGTCGACGGTGACCATGTCTTTGCTTACTTTCGAAGTGGCGATTTGGCCTCAGTCGACTCCAGTGGAAAAGTCCGCTGGTCGAAGAATCTTCAATCACTGTTTGGTGAAGACACGCTTTGGTGGGACCTCGGATCGTCGCCTGTCCTAACGGAATCAGCGATTGTGGTTGCGGTCATGCAATCAGGTCCAAGTTATCTGGTTGCATTTGACAAAAACACCGGTGAGGAACTATGGAAAGTTGATCGAGTTCTGAATGCCCCCGAGGAAGCTGCCCAAAGTTACTCAACACCCGTCGTCGTTTCAGTCAAAGGTGAAGAAGCAATCGCAGTCATGGGCGCGGATCACTTGACAATCAACCGCGCAAGTGACGGCAAACTGCTCGGGAAACTTGGGGGTTTCAATCCAAACCAAGAGCAATATTGGCGATCAATTTCTTCACCTGTTGCAGACGGCAACGTCATTCTCTGCCCCTACGCGAGAGGAGACACACTGACCGCAGTGGATATCGACTCGCTTGCCGACGGCAAGGGCAAAGATGCGATCCTTTGGTTCCGTGATGATCTGGGCAGTGACGTCCCTACACCCGCTGCATATCAAGGTCGTGCCTATGTAGTTTCAGATGGAAAATCAACCAAAGGCACAATCACATGCGTCAACCTCGCAACTGGAAAATCGGAATGGGAAGTAAAACTACCCAAGTCGCGCGGTGGTTACAGCAGTTCACCACTGCTAGCGGGCAACCACCTTTACGTTACTCAGGAGAATGGAACCACATTCGTGCTCGGACCCCTTAATGCAGATCAACCCGCGGTTGTTTCAAAAAATGTGATCTCGGATGACGAGCCCTTCACGGTCGCAAGCCCGATCCCCTACCAGGAATCACTGCTGCTACGCAGCCGTCACAAGCTGTATCGCATCGTGAAGTGATTCGCGTAGGTGAGGTCCTGACTGCACCACCCGAGAATACCGTGTTAAGCGTCCCGCTATCTCCACGGCTCGGGCGTTGAGCACAACATTTAAAACAAGAGTCGCAACGGCATTCGCCGTTGCAGCGGGAAAAACCTTTGGAGAAATACCAGGTCCGAACGTCCGGCGAAAACAACACGGTAGCTGAGTATCGCTTTAGTAATCTCTGGTGCCAAAGTAGATGCAGTTAATCATCAACATGACGCCGATGAAGAGAGAGCAACTGAAGACAGGCCGCAGAATGTCATAACGCACCACTTGTTCTTGACCAGATGCATCGCGAACCGTTATCGCTGACTTGCCACTGACAATCGAGCCAATTGTCTCTCCCAGCTCGCCAGTCTGCGGAATAACAAAACGCAGAGGACTGATGAGATATTTATCAACCCGCCGCCAAACGCTCAGCGAGGGGGTTATCTCACTCTGCTTTGACAAGTCATCAGCATTCAGCATGTCCACCTGATCCGTATGGTGGGCTACGTAGACAAGGTTTTGCTCGGCATCATAGGTAATTGCTTCCACCGTGCTGGGCCCTACGCCGTCGCTCAGAACAAATATATCGTCTGCGTCATCCTTGGGGGCGACAAGCCTACATCTGGCATCGCTTGTAAGCAGCATGAAGCGGCTGTCACCCATTCCAACGACTGAAGTTGGCAACAAGCGATCCGATAATTCCACCTTCGCAATCGGTTCAAGGTTTTCACTGTCAAACAGCTCGATTGGTTGCTCAGCACGCGAAACCATCACGACGGCGCCCGAGACCGCAATCACTCCCGCAATCGAAGGATCCCCCTCCAACTCACGCTCAGCGGCCTGAGTCCAAGACTGATCATCTTCTGATCGTGCAAAACGAAGCATCCTCGCTCGACTTAGAAGATACAAATCGCTTCCACTGGGACTAACAATAATGACTATTGGCGGGGCAACTGCCATTCCTCGCGGAAGAACCGACGTGAAGCCGGCAGGCGCCACCCCCAACATGCTGCCCAGCCGACCAAGCAATCCACCCATGGCGTCGGGCGTTTCTGGAATTTGTTCTTCTTCATCCTGGTCTGCTCGCTCTTCACCCGCAGCCGAAAGCACCCCGGCGATACCAGTCTGATTCAGACTGCTTCCACTCAGCGTGAGCAAAGAGTCAGCAGCCTTGTAAAGACGCACGGTTGCAGGCGGCAGCCCCAGACTCGGCTCGGGTTCCCAATCATTGTCTGCGCTTAGCACCAACAAATCTGAAGAACCTGAACCGAATGGATTCATCCGCCCTCCAGTGGTTCTTGACGTGACAATGGTGTCTCGATCGATTACGACGGGTGGAATGACGCGGTCCATACTGATCGCGGCGCTGCTGAATATTTCGACCCACTCATTGGTATTTTTGTCATACCGAGTCAGACCACTGCCCTGAGTACTGGCAAACGTCACATCCCCCAAAACCGCCATGGATTTAATCCGTGCTGGCCCGGTGACGAATCCGTCAAACACCCCACCAATGATCCCCACAACAAAACAGATTCCACCAAACATGGTCGTGACGCCAATAGCCAAAATGGGCGATCGCCAACGCATCCCGGCAAGCACAGAAACACTGTAGAAAACCGAGAAGAGAAATACAGAAACAGGAATGCACCACAATAATCTCGCATTCCATATATCAAGTCGGAGCCCAGCCACTAAATACAGCCCGACGACAAGCTGAATGACACACAAGAATACAAAGGCACAGCCGCCAATGAATTTGCTAATCAACAGCATCGACCTTGAAACAGGCTTGCTGAGCAACAGGTGCAACGACCCAGGTTGCAACATATCGGGGATCATCGAAGCGGTGACAAGTATCCCGAGAAAAATCAGAATGAAACCAAGCAACCAGTCAATGATGAGCGGCACGACGAACTGGTTAATGATCCCCACGAATCGTGTTTTGTCGAGAGCGAATTCAGCAGGGAAATCGAAACCCGCATAAGTGAGACTGATGGATTTCGCCGAGCGTGTTGCAAAGACACCGGGCATTGCGGCTTCGATTCTCAGGCGTGCACGGCGTCGGCGCCTCGATTCATCGAGTTCTTCATCAGGCAATTCATCTAGTTCACGCAACTCAGCCAGCCTTAAAGTAGGCGTCCAAGCCTCTTCGTCGTACCAGCTTTCATCATCAAGACACTTATTCAAAGCGTCTGCGTATTCAGAGGTTCGAAGCGTCGTCTCCTTACCTTCACTAACCGCGTTCAACTCTTCAGCGATGTTTTCAGGCATCGCCGCAGCCAATCTTCCCACCGCCGTGTCAGCCAATTCAGGATCCTTCAGGCCCTGTGCCAACAATCCCCTGAGTCGACCTCGGTTCGCCAGATCACGGGCACCGCGGAAATCAGCGGTCAGATCCTCCTGATACCCAAACGGAGCCAGGGCAGCCAGGACAAGCCAAATCGCAAAAAATGCTATCCACAGAACACGCGATGAAAGCGCGGAATGAAAAGAATCTTGAATGATCGCTAGATACGGTTTCATGAGCCAGAATCCTCTCGTGTCGCACTTCCGACTAATTTCATGAACGTGTCTTCCAAACTCGGCCGCTTGATATCGAGTCGCGCTATCGAGACGCCCCCGTCCCGCACAAGATCAACAATCTGATCGACAGAGTGCTGCTGATTCACCTTTCCAATAAGTCGGTGCGTGCCTCGGGGCGAGCCATTGGGGTCAAGTCCCAGGCCTAAGTCCGGATGACTCTCCGCCGCTCCCTTGATGAACTGATCTGCAGCAGCCTGATCATGAAAACAGACATCCAAAAGAACGACATCGGCGTCCTGCTTGCCAGCCAGATCGGCAATTGTGCCTGAACCACGTATTTCGCCGCCGGCAAGAACAGCAACACGAGTACACACGACTTCCACTTCCTGCAGGATGTGACTGTTTAGAAAAATCGTCTTACCTGCCGCGCTCAAACGCTCGATCACCTTCCTGACTTCACTGCGTCCTACGGGATCTAAGCCGTCCGTGGGCTCATCCAGCACGAGTAAATCAGGGTCATGAATTAACGCCTGCGCTAATCCGAGCCGCTGATTCATACCCTTACTGAATCTCTTCAGCGGTTCCCGATCACGACCTTGCAAGCCAACCAGTTCCAACAACTCGTCGCTTCGCTTGTCGATTTGCTTCTTGGACATCGTGCTCAAACGACCGTAAAACCTCAACGCCGTTCGGGCGGTGTGATGCCGATCGACACGCAGTGTTTCGGGCAAATAACCAATCTTGCTGCGGGAAAACTTAGAACCAGCCACCTTTCCAAAGACAGCAGCTTTACCCGAAGTCGGCCGAACGACGCCTAACAGTACTTTGACCAACGTTGTTTTTCCGGCCCCATTTGGACCGAGTAAGCCAAACACCTCTCCCCGAGACGCTTCGAGCGAGATGCCTTTTAACGCGTGAACCCTGCGGTTTCCAACAAGCGACCACTTGCTGTAGCATTTCGCGACGTTTTCGACATGAACAATGGGGTCATCAGTAGTAGGTTTCAAATTCACTTAAGTGTCGCGATCATCAAATAGGTCAAGCTGATAACGGCCATCAAAACCACACCCATAGCGAGCCAGCGGTGGGACGGGTGGTGCCACGTCGCTTTCTGCTTATCGTCGTCATACATTTGGCGATAACGCGTCCGCTGGTCTTCCGACCCAAAAACGGCATCTTCGACCAGTTCATGCAAACCGTATTGAAGCGAGTATTCCACGACTCCAAAGACAGTGTGTCTTTGATCATACAAATCGACTCCCCACCCCTCGAAGTACCAGAGTTGACTTCCAAAGGCGTGGTCGCCCTCGTGCTGATCAGCGACGCAACGCTGCTGTGCAACTTCGCTTCGATCTGGACAGAACCTGCCACGAATCATCGCGCGTTTGCAGTCAAGATTCACTTGACGGATCGTTCTTTCTGAGAAGCGTCGCGTCCGGGTTTCGGCGCTCACCATTACTCTCCATTCGGCCACACAGGCAAAGCATCAGTTTTCGTTATTATTACGCTTGGGCGAGCGAACGTCACGCCCCAAGTGTCCCAAATGCGTTGAGTTACGCAAAATAGCCACCCGAATCGATTCGCAGCTCCCAGCAACAGGCGTCCGTTACATTATGTTACCGAGCTGATAAGTTCAGACAGTTCACCGTAAGCTTACCCCGCAGCCTGCTTGTACCCGCGAGTTTTTCCGAGCATTAGCGGCTATCGAATCCTACGTTTCATTCCGCGTCAAACTCTCAGATGACCTTACCATGCTTGAACGCCGCAGCCTGAAAGCCCCGATCACGCTTGGCGTTGTCATGATCGTGCTGGTTGTTATTTTGGCCGGCGTCTGGATCTTGGGCAATGTGCTCGGCGCAACCGGAAATCTCGAATCCTCCGTGGCCTTTTGGGTAATCCTTTCTACGGGAACTGTCCTACTCATTGGCGTTCTCGCCGGCGTGATCGCCTACCTAACGCTAACGGTCAAGGCTGTCAAACTAAACCAGCGGCAGTCTAACTTCATTGACGCGGTCACCCACGAGCTGAAAAGCCCGATTGCATCATTGAAACTCTACTTACAAACCATGACTCGTCACAGTGTTGATGCACAGCAACAACAGGATTTCCACCAATTCATGTTGGAGGACGTCGAGCGACTTGACCTGCTGATCAATCACCTGTTGGACGCCGCTCGAATCGACCGGGGTGGTGACGTCGCCGACGATGAGTTGGTTGATCTGGATGAACTTTTAAAACAGTGTGGATCCTCAATCTGTGTCCGCTATCGGTTGCCAGAAGAAACTGTCACCATTGAATGCGGGGAAATCCAGTTAAGGAGTCGGTTGATACAGCTAGAGATTCTCTTCCGCAATCTTATTGATAACGCCGTCAAATACTCCGGCGCCATGCCAGAGGTAAGAATCCAAGTACAGCTAGTAGCTGATCAGAATGTTGTTGTGTCCATCATCGACAATGGCCCCGGCATCCCAGCCAATCAAAGACGAAAAATTTTTGGACGGTTCATCCGCCTTGGTAATGAACTGGAACGCAGCACGCCGGGAACTGGACTGGGCCTGTATTTGGTTCGAAATGTAGTTAAGAGTCTTGGAGGATCTATTCGCCTGCAGGACCGCGAGATGGGAACAGGAACGGAATTTGAGGTGACGCTAGGCGGCGTCGTTCCCGCAGAGGTGCCAGACAATCGAGAGACAAGTCACACTAATTAATTTGAGAACGAGACTGTCATGCGGCAACACATCCTCGTCGTTGAAGATGAGAAACACCTCGGGGTTGGTATCAAGTACAACCTCGAAGCTGAAAATTATCGTGTCACACTGGTCGAAGATGGTGCCACTGCCTTGCGCATGGTGAACAACAATGGTGAGTCAATCGACCTCATTGTCTTGGACCTTATGCTTCCGGGCTTGAGTGGTTACACGGTTTGCGAAACGATCCGCGATGCGGGAGTGACGACTCCGGTACTGATGCTCTCAGCGAGAACTCTTGCTGAAGATCGGACGCGGGGTTTCGATGTCGGCGCGAACCAATACATGAGCAAGCCATTTGAATTAGATGAACTACTGAGTCGCATCAAGAACTTGCTCCAAGTTGGCCGCAGCAAGCCAAAGCCCGCAAAAACTGCCAAAACGCCCGATGCGATTGTCGAACTTGATTTCGGCAATGTCAGAGTCAATTTTGAAACGCATGAAGCGACAGTCTCTGACCAGGCAGTGAGAATGACTCCGAAAGAATTGAAGTTACTCAAATACTTTGCGGAACACAAAGATCGAGTGATCAGCCGAAACGAATTGCTGACCGAGGTCTGGGATCTACCCGGCAATATACAAACCAGAGCTGTCGACCAATTCATTGCGAGATTACGGAAAATCATCGAACCCGATACGACAACTCCTGTCCACCTGCTGACCATCCGAGATGCTGGCTACAGATTCATCCAACATCCTGCCAACAGCACCGCTACAAAGGATCTTGGAGAAGACGTCGCTCAGGAGAACGCTGAGCACGCCGAAGGAAGCCCCGAGTGCGACCGAGAGGGTAATGCAGATTCACCCAAAGAGCCCTGAGTCGAACGCCAGGCACAGCGTTTCTCACAGCAGCGTTCCTAATCTCACTGCCAACGCATTGAGCTTGAGTCGTGGCATCGATTCTGCACACGTCTGGGGCTCCGAATCCAACAAGCCTGCAATGAGTAGAACCTGCCACCAAAGTTCGATGATTGTCTCCCAACGTGCAATGCACCTCTGCACAAGAAGTGGGACTGCAAACAAGCAGGCTCAGTCAGAAAAGATGTCAGCGCATAAAAAAAGCTCCCGGAAAGTACGTTGTCCTAGGGGGGCGGAGGACGACGCGCTTAAAATCCCGGGAGCCGGTGGATTGGAGTTCGATATAGAATCCGGCATCCTTGCCATCACTCATCGAACGCTTTTCAAGTTCAACACAACTGAAACATGCTCACATCCGTGTGAACAAAGAACAGTCTGTCCGCAGCAACTAACGAATCAATTGCCAATGCAGGACCGTCTTGAAATCGAAAACCAAATGCAAAGTGTTTGTTACCAATCACTCAACATGTTGGAGAGGATAGGAGGTTGCATTTCCGAAGGTCAAGATGGATTCACAACTGAAATCAAGTTTTTTCACGACTGCATGTTTCAC